>JAUXFJ010000153.1 GCA_030620065.1 Anaerolineaceae bacterium | reverse complement strand
TTTGTAGGTAAGCTGTAACATGATGCGATTGTAAGCGTCAGAATTGCCAGGAAGCTGAGCAGCCACATCCTTAAGCGCCAGAGATAAATCTCTTGCGCTCTTGGCTAAATTAACGTTGTCCCGCCTTGAAATATCAGGCATTCCAACGGTAAATAACTTCGTATACTCGCTTGTTTCTAAAGCAGTTGATTTCCCCTTTGCTACCGATCTTTGATAAGCCTGATAAATAATATCTTGCAGCATCCAGGTAAAGTATTTTTGTCGCCTCATAAGATGGCGCTCCACCGGCGATTGCATAGCAGTAGCAGTAGCAAGGTTCACATTCTCACCTTCACCGCGCCAATGTGGAGGCTGCCCTGATCCTGCATCGATCATTTGCCTAAGTGCGCGCATATCATGAGAAGCATCAGCACCCCGCATATTGGGAGTCTGTACTTCCCATTCTTCGCCTTCATCTTTGATGATCACTGCCCCAGGCTCAGGGGCTACTTTATATTGTTCTTTCTTTGCTTTAACCTTGTTTGTCGGTACAGTCACGATCCACAGGAAAGCTCGCATTGCCCAGTTAAGACGAACCCGATCTTCAAGCATCCGAGAATACCGCATCAACCATGGAACAATTACATTAAGATCGCCTTCACCAAGCAGCGCTCCCAGCGGTTGGTTAACCGTATAGTGCAAGAGCACCGCTTTCGTTTTCTTGCTCATTTTAGATTCAGGAGAGTACCAGTTTTTCGTTCCAGCACCGGTCTTGCGTGGCTTCTCCACATATACCAGTTCCTTCTCCCAATCGTTGGCTGCTGTCTTTATCTGGCTTATCTGGTCTTTTGTAATGAAGCGAATATAACTCATACCATCCGCATCATTCTGAAAAAGCAAAACAAACAAATCACCAGCACGAGCCAATTCTTCACACATAGATTCGAGTCGATTTTCCATATAATTTTCTGGATGATTCCAAAATGCAGTCAGAAAAGATTGCATCTTTTCATTTTCAGAACTAATCACGATTCTATCTCCAACCACAAAGTCAGTAATCGTTTGCACGATCCTAAACGCCATCGGATTCTTACGCCATGCAGTCAGCGAGTCCTTGTAAAGTTCCTCAATATCAGACGCCGCCCGGTCGTGTCCGCTGCGGGTTACACTCTCCCATCCCGGCGAATCATCCACCTTTACCCGCACAGAAGCCAACTCAGCAGCATTTTTAGGACCTAGAAGCCACTTTCCTATTCGTTCCCGTAATGTTTCAGCCATATTTCACCTTTTCACGCTAATTTCACACCGCGGATCCTGCATAGTCATTTCCGGCTGTGTCGTCGATATTGCCGGCTTTAGTGCTTGGCGCTCGATGAAACCGAATCGCCAGGCACAAGCCTTGTAACTTAGATTCTCAGACTCCAAACCCATCATAACAAATCGTTGGGTTTGAAAAGCCGGCTGCAGAAAGAATTGCCAGCCTGCAACCTTCGAGTCTTCCATAAATCGGCAGCCAGTCACCGCCAGAACATTGACGGTTCTGCTGCCTAGAATCTGCCAGAGTTGCGCCAGAACGTTGGCGCTCCTTGCAGTCTTCGGGAATTGCCGGCTGCGCGTCGCTGGCAGAACATTGCCAGCTTCCCAGCCTATACCGCCAGAGTTACGCCAGAACATTGGCGCTCCTGGCTGTGCTCAGCATAACAAACCTATAATTGCTCGATGATCCTGCAAAGTTCCCAGGCGTGCCGGTAAGCCCTGCAATCAAAAGCATGAAAGAACTGAAACCATGCTTCCGATCATGCAGGCGCTTACCGAAAGCCTGGACGGGATTCGGTACGCTTGGCTTTATCCTGCAAATGCCCTCGTTCCGCAAAGAACGCTCCACGATGGGCAAGAAACGAAAAGCTGCGGGCGGATAAAACGGGGGGCGATTTCTCGGCGTGCTGCCGTTGCCCCTGCCGCCCTGAGTGGATTTATTCATATACAAAACTAAACTAGAAGGTAAGATCATCGAGCGGATCAATTCCCGGTATGATTTCACTTTTCCCTTCGCCCTGATCATCACCCAACAACGCCCAAAGATAACGTTCTGCATCCATGATATGGTAATCGTTCTTATCTTCAATCTTTTCGGTTGCTTCCCCCGCTTCGTCCAGTTCCCTAGAATAAGCTGCCTTTTCATCGAAGTATTCAGCCAGATTGTTGAAGACCTTAACTCTGCGCTCATTGTGTGCAGCATACACCCGATCAATACCAACCTCAACTGAAGAAATAGGCGGTTTCTTGACACGCAATCCCGCATCTTTATATTCCATTCGCCACTGATCTTCACTGCCAGATCCGCCAACCGCCACGATTCCCTCCGGTTCACCACGCAAAATATCTGCAACGTGCTCTTTCGATGTTCGCTTTTCCTTTGGATAGTAGATTCTATAGGCATACAACGTACCATCCCCCGGCTTTTCTGCATAAAACAGCGCCGCAGTATTGACCCCGCCGAAGTCAATCCCCACATATCTTGCCCAATCGTCAGGGATTCGAAAAGGTGTAATCTTGTCTTCTTCCTTCCAGTTGTCATAAATAAGACCAGCCGGCCTGCTCCAAAGCGCCCGATAGAATAGGTTAAACTTCCATTCTGGCAAAGTTGCAGACACTCTATCCCACTCAGTACGCGGAAAAGCAGGATTTTTGATTGATTCAAACCGAATGACATCATATCTTGAATCTTTATCAGCCCTGTCCGCAACTTCCCTCTTAAGCCACCCCAAGTAATAAGGTGTTGTTGTGAAAAGTACGCGGCCCTCATAAATTGAAAGCCGGCGCTGAATAGATTCCCACGATCCAAGCTTGAACTTCTTTTGCCCCGCTTCATCCAGCCAGGCAGCCTTGTAAGTAGCAGCCTCCAGGCTGTCCGGGTCGTTCGCGTGTCCAAAGTAGATCGTAGTCGGATAATACCCATATTTCTTGCCAAAGGTTTTACGAAGCCCGTACCGACTGAACTCGAAACGCTTAACTGGGGTCGCAATGAATTTACCGAGCTTAAGTATGCGTTCAAAGAGCTTGACAAACTCCGGCAGCGCCTTTGCATATAATAACGGAAAGGTCGGAGTAGCAACCAAATACTCACCCGGCCCCGCTGCCTGAATCTCCCGATACATCCAAGGTGGTCCGAAAGTTGTCTTGCCACCCTGGGTACCGGATAATACACAGATGAAACGAGCCATACTGTCCCAAGCTTCATTCTGCCCAGGATGGAAATTATAGTTAACCATCCCGTCATTTCCAACTGTGTAAAGCTCATGCACATCGAATCACCTTTCCTTCACCTTTAAGAAAATTGTCCGTTCATCCGTTCTAAGTTCATTTGTTACAATCTCACATCGCACCGCATAAGTCGTCCCAACCGTTCCCCCTGACAGCCAGACCGATACCACGCCAGCCGATTCAGAACTTGAGTCGACGGTAATTCCCGTATCAGCATCAATCGTTTTGGTGCTGATCGTTTCAGCCACACCCAGCCAGTCAGACCAATCGAAGGAATAGTCAAGAACAGCATCGGGATCCTTGCTAAAAATACTCATATCTCAACCTTTCCAACTTCTTGTTGGTAAATCCGAGTCACACCATCGATGGCAGCTTGCCGCGTACCCGCGACAAAAATCCACCATCCCCCCCCTATTTCAGCATGCCATCGCCCATCGACCGGATACACCTTGCCGATCACCATACCTGGTTGCATATACATTTCCGGCTGTGTGCGATCGAACGGCAGTTCCAACTGAATCGCAGGCATTACGCAGGATCAGGAAATTCGATATCGAACTCAGTCAGGGTGAAAGTGTTCGTTGCAGTCACACCGACCGTACCAGCCAGCGCACCCGCGGCAAGCAGCCTTGATGCCGAGTTATCCGTTAACGCCCAATGTGTCGCGTCACCCGTAGCATCGACTACTCCATCAGTGATAGCCGTAATAACCACCTTACGACCTGACACATCCCCATCTTCCGGGACGCTGACAGTCGGAGTCGCCTTCGTGCCAAGTTTGTATGTCGTCTGCGCTTCGGCGTAAGTCGCGGCCTCCTGACTGGTGATGTATAGATTCTCAGTCAGCGTATCTAAATCAGCCAATCCATCATCTTGAAGTCCATCATCTATGTAACCCATGTTCTTTACTCCTTAAGTCTATTTTCCAGAATTGGTTTTCCTTTATACCTATCTGGTCACTTTAAGCCTCTGGTTCCTTTTTCATTTTGACGTATGTTCTATGTGCTGCCTGATTCCTCTATGGTTACTGTTCTTGTCTCAGCATCAATGGTTATGGTTCTAGTCTCAGTAGGTATGGTATATATCCTGGTTTCTTCTTCAACTACCCAAATTCGATCACCGGAAGCAACAAAATCAACCCTCGGTGTAGTGAATATAGGAGTACCCCATAATAAGTCAGTTGCATTTAGTACGTCATCAAATGTTTCAGTAAGTGTTGGCGTTCCAAGTGCAGGCGTTCCCCAATCAAGATCAGATGCAGTAAGGTTATATATTTCTTCTAAGGTTGGCGTTCCAAGCGTAGGTGTACCCCAGTCAAGATCATTAGCATCGAGTACATTTACACTTTCTAAGGTTGGCGTTCCAAG
>JAUXFJ010000113.1 GCA_030620065.1 Anaerolineaceae bacterium | reverse complement strand
CAGACAGAACGCGGGGCGGAACATTTCGAGATCGTATACTCGGAAGGCATGTTTATGGTTGATGATGCAGCTGCCGCAATCCGCGACTACGCCAGCCAAGGATTTGACCTAGTCATCGCTCACGGCTCGCAGTACGGCAGTTCATTGCAAGAAATCGCTCCAGATTTCCCAGAGACAAGCTTTGCCTGGGGTACAACGATAGACACCTTTGGCTTGTCCAATGTTTTTGCCTATGAAGCGCGCGCAGAAGAAGGCGGTTATGTAAGTGGTATTATGGCCGCCCTCCTATCTGATAGCGGTATCATCGGCGTTGTTGGACCGATCGAAACCGGGGATGCTAAACTGTATGTAGATGGCTTTGCAGCAGGTGTTGCCGCAACCAATGCGGATGCCCAAGTAAACGCCAACTGGATCGGCTCTTTCTCCGATGTGGCTTTGGCTTCGGAGGCTGCCCAGACCCATATTGGAGCCGGTGCAGATGTGCTAACCGGTACAGCGCAAATGGTTGTCGGCGCAATCGGTGTTGCTGAAGAAAATGGGGCACTGTGGTTTGGTACTCAATCCAGCCAATCCTCGTTAGCTCCCAGCATTGTTGTAGCCAATCAGGTTTATCACTGGGAAGTCGTTCTCAAACAAATGATTGAATTGATTGAGGGCGGCACATATGGCGGCCAGTTCTTTGAAATCACCCTTGCTAATGGAGGTCTCGTAATTGACTTCAATAGTGGATATGCTCTGCCAGACGATGTAAAAGCCTTGGCTGAAGCAACCATCGAAGGCATCGTTGACGGCTCAATCACCATTTTTCCCTAAGTAAGTTCCTTGGGGGGCAGATAACACTGCCCCCCAACAGCAATTATAGATATTAATTATCAACTGTTTAAATTTGGTCCAGGGATTTACGCCATGCCAGTAAACGAACTATTACCAACCGGACACAGGAAAATTTCACAGCTTGAAATGATCAATATCACCAAGCGTTTTCCGGGCGTAATCGCAAACAACAAGGTTAATTTTGATGTGCATTCAGGTGAGGTGCATGCGCTTCTTGGCGAAAATGGTGCCGGCAAGAGCACACTGATGAAAATACTGTATGGCTTGTATCAACCTGAAGAAGGACAGATACTACTTGATGGGAAACAAGTAAAAATCGAATCGCCAGTTGATTCGATTAACCTGGGAATTGGCATGATTCACCAACATTTCATGCTGGTTGAATCGTTAACGGTCGCTGAAAACGTTGCCTTGGGATTACCTTCTTCCAGAGGACCACTTACAGATTTAGATAAGGTGTCTGCCCGTATCCTTAAACTGTCGGAGATATACGGATTGCAGGTTGACCCTGACGCTTATGTATGGCAGCTTGCAGTAGGCCAGCAGCAGCGTGTTGAAATCATCAAAGCTTTGTATCGGGGAGCAGCTCTATTGATTTTAGATGAACCAACCTCAGTACTTACGCCTCAAGAAGTGAGTGAGTTCTTCGTTACCATGCGCCAAATGATCGAAGATGGACATGCCGTAATCTTTATTTCCCATAAGTTACATGAAGTGCTTGACATCAGCCATCGCGTTTCTGTTCTTCGGGATGGTCATATGATAGGGACGATCCCGGCGGAGGGAGCGACAAAAAGAAAACTGGCTGTGATGATGGTCGGCCGCGAGCCAGGATTAAAGAAAGAGCGAACAAGCACTGACTCTACTGAAGCTCGACTTATCCTTAAAGATATTTGTGCTCAAAGCGATCGAAAAACTCCAGCCTTGAAAAATGTAAGTCTGGAAGTTCGGACAGGGGAAATATTGGGTGTGGCTGGCGTATCTGGAAATGGTCAAAAAGAATTGGCTGAGATCATCACCGGTCTTCGACCAGCAACCGGGGGGCAAATTCTGCTGGAAGGAAAAGATGTTACTGGAAAATCCCCAAAAGAACTGATGGATAAGAGCATGTCATACATTCCTGAAGAACGCATGCGCGATGGCATGATTAAAGAATTCACTGTGGCAGAAAATCTGATCTTGCGCGAGCATGATCTGAAACCTTATGCTAAAAATGGATTCCTTAATTTGAAGAAAATTTCAGTTCATTCTGACCATTTGATCAAGCGCTTTAATATTAAAACCCCCTCTCAAGAAACCCCGGTTAAAAACTTATCTGGAGGAAATATCCAAAAACTGGTTTTGGCACGAGAAATCTTTAGAAATCCACGCACACTGATCGCAGCTCAGCCAACCCGCGGATTAGATATTGGAGCGACCGAGTATGTACATTCGCGCTTACTGGAGCAAAGAGAAGAAGGGACTGCAACTTTATTGATTTCCGAAGACCTTGACGAAATTCTGGCTTTATCAGATCGAATTGCTGTGATTTTTGAGGGAAAAATCATGGGCGTGATTGACCGCGAAGAAGCAACCGCAGAAAGTCTGGGACTTTTAATGGCGGGTGTAGCTGGTTAAGGAATCTAAACATATCCATAGAAATATGATCTGGTGACAGCTTGATCAAACCGTTTGATCACAAAAAACCGCTCATCAAATAATGCTGAGCGGTTTATCATTGTCCAAGTGGGCGGTATAGGGCTCGAACCTACGGCCTTTGCGATGTCAACGCAACGCTCTAACCAACTGAGCTAACCGCCCGACGTGCATGCATTATACATAAAGCTTGAGAAATAATCAAGGGTAAACCCCCGCATCCGTTTTTATCCTTTTTCATATTGGAGTATAATTCGTTTTGCAAAGTACCCAACGGCTTGAGACAGGTGGAATCTTGTGGCACGTTTAGAAGACATCGACAAATTATCAGAAGAATTAAGTCCTGATTTCAGGATAAAAATAAAATTTATAATGGATTCAGATAAACATTCAAAACATAAAAGGAGAGATTTATGAGTCACATGTTCATTCCTGGTCCGGTTGATGTTGCACCCGAAGTGATGCAAGCCATGACCAAACCCATGATCCCCCACCGCAGTAAAGAGTTCAATGAGCTCTTCAGGCACACAGAAGCACGACTAAAGAAAGTTTTCTACACTGAAAGCCGCGTTTTCCAACCGCCTGCGACTGGTTCAGGCATGCAGGAAGCCAGCATCCGCAACCTGGTGCAAAAAGATATGCTTTCCTGCGTAAACGGCGCCTTTGGAGAGCGCTGGTATTCTGTAGCCATCGGTAACGGTAAACAAGCTGATCGGCTTGAAGCGACATGGGGAAATATCCACACGCCAGATATGCTCGCTGAAGCGCTCAAAGCAAAACATTACGAAGCTGTCACCATTGTGCACAACGAAACCTCAACCGGCGTAGAAAATCCGCTCAAAGAGCTTGCGACGGTTGTTCATGAAGTAAGCCCTGATACATTGATCCTGGTAGATGCCGTTTCCTCGTTAGGCGGCGTAAAGATCGAAACCGATGCTTGGGGAATAGATTTTATTCTGACCTCGTCGCAGAAATGCTTTGCACTGCCGCCAGGCATGTCCTTCGCCGCAGTCTCTGACCGCGCCCTGAAGAAAGCCGAAAGCGTCGATAACCGCGGATGGTACTTTGACCTTCTGCTCTTCGAAAAACACCGCATCAAGAACAGCACCGCCATGACCCCTGCTATAGCACTCATCAATGGACTGGATGCTCAGCTGGACCGCATCCTGGCTGAAGGTCTGGAAAATCGCTTTGCGCGTCACCTTGCAATGGCTGAGCGTGTACGTGCCTGGGGCCTTGAGCACGATATGCCCAACCTCGCGCCCCTTGAGTACTGTTCCAAGACTGTGTCAACCCTCCAGAATAAACCTGGTATTGATATCCCCGCGCTCAACCAATTCCTGAAGACTCGCGGCATGTGCATCGCCAACGGTTACGGTGATCTGAAGAATAAGACCTTCCGCATTGCTCATATGGGCGAAACGCAGATGTCCGATATAGATACCCTCCTGGAAGCTTTCGATGATTTCTTGCAGAAGAAGTAGCGTTTAACACATATCAACTCAAGATAACGCCTGGTGTGATGTACAATTAAACATCGGGCGTTTTGGCGCTCTAAAAGGGAATATGGATCAAAGCTACGTTGTAACGATTGAAAAACCTGTCTTTGGTGGTGATGCCCTCGGGCACCTGCCTGATGGCCGTGCCGTGTTTGTGCCCTTCGTCTTGCCGCAAGAAGAGGTCCTGGTAACACTTGTACAAGATAAACCACGCTACGCACGCGGTATACCCATTGAAATCATCAAGCCTTCACCTTTGCGCATTGACGCAAAGTGTCCACACTTCGCCACTTGCGGTGGGTGCCACTACCAGTACATCAGCTATACCTCACAGCTTGAAACCAAGCAGACTGTGCTTATTGATCAATTAGCGCGTATTGGCAAGATAAATAACCCCCCGCTGAGCAAAATCGTACCTTGCGAGAGCCCTTGGAACTACCGCAACCATATCCAATTCCACCCAGACAAAGACGGCAAGCCGGGTTTCTTTGATGTGACTGGTGCACACGTCCTCCCCGTTCAGGAATGTCACCTTCCTCAAGCCGCAATCAATAAAATCTGGCCGCAGATCAACCTGGAAGCCGGCTCCGGTATTCACCGCCTGGGTTTGCGCCAGGACAGCAATGAAGAAATTATGCTTGTGCTTGAGGGGCAGGATGAAACAGCCCCCAAATTCAGCCTTGACCTTTCAATTTCAGCCGCTTATCTAAGTCCAGAGGGGTTTTTGACTAATCTTGCTGGTGAGGATGCTTTGTACTACCGCATAAAAGACCGTCTATTGCGCGTCTCTCCCGAGTCTTTTTTCCAGGTGAACCTGGCTCAGGCTGAAAAAATGCTTGATTTTGTGCTTGCAAGCTTGCCTACAGCAGAAACAAAGCCTGAAATTCTCGAGCTTTACAGCGGAGTTGGCTTTTTCAGCACCTTCTTGGCTGAAAGGGCATCCCAATTAACGACGGTTGAGGCCTCGCGCTCAGCCTGCTTTGATTTTGCGATCAATCTGGATGCCTTTGATAATGTCAGCCTTTACGAGGCTGCTGTTGAGGATGCCTTGCCTGCATTGAACCTTAAGCCTGATATTATCGTATTGGATCCACCCCGCTCTGGGCTGGACAAGAAAGCGCGAAAAAGCTTGCTGGCTTTAGAGAGCCCTTTCATCATCTATGTCTCCTGCGACCCTGCCACGTTGTCACGCGACCTGCGGCATTTCATTGGAGCTGATTATCAACTCAAAGAAATTAAAGCCTTCGACCTCTTTCCCCAAACCTATCACATCGAATCTATCAGCCTGCTTCAACGCAAATGACCATTTGATTTTGGATTCCTGAGCTCAAACGTATCTTGTATAACCCAAACACCTAGGGGTAATAAAACTACTCAACTGGTCTAAATGCAGGTTTAATATTAAACAGGGTTGTCTAAACGATGTTGACAACCCTGCGGTTTCCTCTCCAAAAGGTCTTAGAACAAAAGGTTTGCCAATTCAGCCCGATACTCTCGAACTTCGGGGTGGTTTTCCCCAAGCAGATCCAGCATGCCGATGAAAACATCTTTGACTTCACCGTTACGGAAATGCTTATCACGCCGCAGGATATCTAAAAAACCATCCATAGCGGAAAGCAAGTTGCCTTTAGTTGCCAGGCGTAGTCCATTACGGAAAGCCGCTTCAAGTGGATCCTCACTCTCAAAGGCGGACTGGGTTGACCAGACAAGTGCCTTTGCTAAGGGTTGCAAGCGTTGGGCTGTATTAAATTCATGGCTGGCTGGGAAGTTGATCAGCAGCAGTTCTGATTCGCGAGCCT
>JAUXFJ010000099.1 GCA_030620065.1 Anaerolineaceae bacterium | reverse complement strand
GGACATTCAAGGGTCCAGATGAAAGTGAGTGAAACAGCATGAAAATACGCGAAGTATTGCATATTGCTTGGGAAGCAATGA
This sequence comes from Anaerolineaceae bacterium, assembly GCA_030620065.1. Taxonomy (GTDB): domain Bacteria; phylum Chloroflexota; class Anaerolineae; order Anaerolineales; family Anaerolineaceae; genus JAUXFJ01. Next base: position 6,233 of record JAUXFJ010000099.1, on the reverse strand, counting down.
ATAAAAACAAGGTGCGCTCACTCCTGACCATGTTAGGCATCATCATTGGCGTGGCATCGGTCATCATTATGGTCAGTATCAGCGCAGGCACTGAAGCTGCGATCAAGGATCAGATCACCAGTCTTGGCAGCAATCTGATTTTTATACAATCCAGTTTTTCCAGGATGGGATTGAGCGGTGGGAAATTGACCACACAAACGGGGGGACTGGTCTATGATGATGCAGAAGCTTTGGCGGAGGTCAGCGGTGTTACCGGTGTTGTAGTGGAACAGATTGCAACGAATACCGTTAAAGCAGGTGGTGTAAGTTTGGATAGCATTAATATTTTAGGATCTACAGCTGATCTACCTCGTGTTCGTGATATGGAAATTGCGCAAGGACGATTCTTCACAAAGACTGAAAACGATCAAACCAGGAAGGTTGCTGTATTGGGAGCCAGCCTGGCTACAGAGCTTTTTGGTGAAGAAGACCCGATCGGGCAGACTATATTAGTGGAGAACACACGCCTGAACGTCATCGGAGTATTCGAGGAGCGGGGGCAGGTGGGCGACTTGGATTACGACGCGCGCCTTTACGTCCCCATTTCAGTTGTACTGGACCAATTTACCCAAACCTACATGGGCAAGATTTTTGGCGATAGGGTAAAAATGATCTATGTCGAAATTGACGACCAGACGGTCATGGATGATACGATCCTGCAAATCGAACTACTCCTTGCCAAGAGACATGAAGTGTCGCTGGAGGAGGCTGATTTTGTAATTACCACTCAGCAACAAATTATCCAGACACAAGAATCCACGACCTCAGCTTTTCGCGATCTTTTAGCTTGGGTTGCGGGGGTCTCGCTGGTTGTTGGCGGCATTGGGATCATGAACATCATGCTGGTCAGTGTGACTGAGCGCACCCGTGAGATTGGCATCCGTCAATCAGTGGGCGCTACACCAGGAGACATTCGCTCGCAATTCCTTACTGAAGCCATCCTCTTAAGCCTGGTTGGTGGTTTGTTGGGGGTCGCTGTTGGTGTAGGTGGATCATGGTTGTTTGGCAAGCTCAGTGATATGCGTACTGTGATATCGTTCGCCTCCATCATACTGGCATTCCTGGCTTCTGCGACGGTTGGTGTTTTCTTTGGGTTCTATCCGGCAAACAAAGCAGCTGAGTTGGATCCAATTGAAGCATTGCGTTATGAGTAACCTGGTTTCATAATATGAAATCACATTATTAATTTAAAAATATTTAGGAGAACGAACTATGAAAAAGAAACATATTTTATTGATTGCGACAATGGTTATACTGGTAAGTTTAACTGCCTGTTCATCCTCAACTTCAGAGCTGGCAGATGTTAAAAATGCTCTAGCAGAACCAGCCGGTAAAATTGCTCAAGCAGAAATAGATGAAGCAACAAAATTGATGGTTGGTACATTGCTCCTTAATGATACCGAGAATGAAGTCAGCCCTGAAAACGCGGTAACACTCCTGCCTTTATGGCAGCTATATTCCAGCCTGTCGACCAGCGATATTGTAGCTCAGGTGGAAATTGATGCTGTTGTAACCCAAATTCAAAATACAATGACTGAAGCTCAGATGACAGCGATTGATGCCATGGATCTTTCCGGGCAAAATGTCACGATCCTGTTTAAGGAAAGTGGATTATTTCAGGAATTACAAGCTGAATTATCAGACACCCTAAGAACGAGTGGTGATTTTTCTGGTGCTGGCAAGGGCTCAATACCACAGGATGGAATCGTTCCTTCTGGCGGCCGCGGGGGTGGTTTGGGTGGTGGCTCGGGAATTGACATGGATCCCGCGATTAGGGAAACTCAGATGGCTGCGGAAGGCACAACTGGTAATAGCGGTCAAAGTTCACAGGCGTACCTGCGGCTATTGATTAGGTACTTAGAGGATATGACGATAGTCGAATAAAATTATCAGAATTAAGTATTTCTATCGGAAAACAGATCGTTTGGAAGTAGAATAGAATAATGAACTCGGTCAAGACTAAAACAATTCTTGTGGTTGATGATGAACCTCGCCTGACGAACCTGATTAAATCTTATCTGGCGCAGGAGGGTTTCAAGGTGGTCACAGCTGAGAATGGCGAAGCTGCGCTTGAAATTGTGGAGAAATCGTCCCCCGCGTTGGTCATTCTGGATATCATGATGCCAGTCATGGATGGGTTTGAATTCCTTCAGGAATTCAGAAAGAAATATTCAACTCCTGTGATCTGCCTGACTGCCAAGGTCCAGGAAGAAGATCAACTTAAGGGTTTTGGTTTGGGCGCGGACGATTATGTCACCAAGCCCTTCAGACCACGCATGCTTATGGCAAGGGTCCACGCCGTATTGCATCGGGCGGGTCATTCAAAGCCAATTGCTGACACTCTGATAGCAGCCGATATCACACTGGATCGCGAAAACCGCTTTGTCAGGGTAGGCGAGAAATTTATAGATCTGACACCATCCGAATTTGATATTCTGGCTGGGTTGATGTCTGCCCCTGGCAAGGTCTTTTCGCGGCTTGAACTGCTGGATATTGTGCAGGGGGTCAGATATTCGGGTTACGAGCGCACCATAGACCTTCATATTAAGAATCTCAGGGGAAAAATTGAGGTGGACCCGCATAATCCTGATTATATTGAAACAGTTTATGGCGCTGGCTATCGCTTCAAACGAGGTACATGATAATGCGCTCTATTACCCTTAAATTGATGATCGCTTTCCTGGGTGTCAGCTTGGCAGGCATCATCTTGGTCTTTATCCTGGCTTCACAGTCAACCAATAAGGAAGTTCGCAACTACTTTTACGGACAAAGCAAGGAAACTCTGATTAGCAAGTTTATTAACTACTATCAGGAGCAGGGCTCATGGGAGGGCGTTGTCACCAGTTTTAAAAAATCTTCCGAAGGCGATTTTCCTGAGCAAGGGTCCAATAGCGCCAGACCCATGTTCTATTTATTCGATGAAAACAATCAAGTTGTATTACCTGAAGACGTGCCTTTTGATAGTATTGAGAACATTGAGCAGGAATTTGAAAAGGGCATGCCATTGGAATTGGACGGCGAAAAGATTGGTACGATTATTTTCGTGGATACTAATTACAACTTGAAACTCAGCCAACCGCCATTTTTGGATCGTATCAATCAGATATTGATTATCAGCACAATTGCAGCCATTATCTTGGCGCTTGGGCTTGGTGCTTTGCTCTCGCATACGTTTTCGCGCCCGATCAGGGAATTGACCGCAGCCACCAAAGCCGCAGCGGCTGGTGACCTTTCCAGTAAAGTCGTGGTGCGCTCCAAGGATGAACTGGGGGAGTTGGCAGAATCTTTCAACATCATGAATTCCGAACTTGATCGTCTGATCACTGCACGGAAGCAAATGACTGCAGATATTGCGCACGAATTGCGCACCCCGATCAGCATTATTCTGGGCAACGCGGATGGTGTGCGGGACGGTGTCATTCCCATGTCAAGCGAGACCTTCGATATCATTGCTGAAGAAGCAGAACGTCTGGAAAGCCTTGTGGAAGACCTGCATACCCTTTCGCGCGCTGAGGCTGGTGAGCTATCCATGTTCTACGCCGCTACTTCAATAAAGAAACTGATATATGCTTTGCACCTCCCTCAATATCAGGCAGCTCAGCAGAAGCACATTGATATTGAAGTTGATCTTCCTAATGACCTATCCGAAGTAAAAGCCGACCCCGACCGCATTATTCAGGTACTGCGTAATATCCTCAACAATGCCTATCGTTATACCCCTGATAATGGCAAGATTAGCATATCGGCTTTGCAAAAAGATGAAAACACAGTACAGCTTTGCATCAGCGATAATGGGACGGGGGTCTCGGAGAATGAATTGATCAAGATCTTCAACCGCTTCTACCGCATTGATACCTCTCGCCAGCGGGATGGCGAGGGCTCAGGTCTTGGTCTCGCAATTGCCAGATCGATTGTAGAGCGTCATGGCGGCAAGATTTGGGCTGAAAGCAATCCGGGCGGTGGGCTAAGTGTGCTGATAGACATTCCTGTGTATAAAAAATCGCTTTAATAACTGGGTTTGTTTGTTTTTTCCTCCTGAAATAACTGTTAACAGACTATAGAAAATCCCTGGCGTTTTACCCAGCCAGGGATTATTAATTGCAATTAATATGCATCTTTTATTTTTTGAGCAGGTTCTGCAGTTCTTTCATATCAACCCGCGAGGTCAGATCAAAACTCAGGGGGGTCACTGATACAATCTTTTTCACCATGATGGCGAAAAGGTCGCTGTCTTCCTCGGGTTTGTCAAGGTCAAAACGGATATCATAGCCCATTCTGCCGGGCTCTTCCAGGGATTGCCGTTTAGAAGGTTTCGGATGGTAGTAGCGCTCGCGTGACTGGCGCGTGATCGCCCAGGGTGTTTCTGCTGTGGCACCACCAGGCACGTCCACCTTGAGAACGTCCACATCCATTGGCATTTTCAATGTCAGCAGCTTCTCCGCGAAAAGTTGTGTGAAATAAGCCGCGCTGGAAAAATCCACATCTTTAGAAAGAGAAAGATGATCCTCCAGGCCTGTTTGCAGCGATACTGCCAGGGCAGGGATGCCCAGCGTTGCCGCTTCAAGGGCCGCCCCCACGGTGCCTGAAATGGTTATGCCTGAAGCGATGTTTTCGCCATAATTGATACCTGACACCACCAGGTCGGGTTTGCGCTGGATGATTTCCAGCACGCCGTGCAGCACGGTCTGTGCTGGAGAACCACCTACAGCGTAGACCGTCCAAGTTTTACCATTTACGGTCATGTCCTGGGGTTGGACGATGCCGTCTGAAGCATAGGGCAAACTACGCCCAGTGCTGGTGCTTTGCTCGCGCGGTGCGACTACATGTACGAATCCCAAGGCAGCCAAGGCTTCCGCTGCAGCCCACAACCCGGGGGAATGGATGCTATCATCATTGGTCAATAAGATTTGAGGTTCATTTTTAAAATTCATATTACTTATATTGTATCGGACATCCCATGTTCGGGCAATGTAGATGTGTAAATACTGGTTTAACCTTTAATCAAATAACAGACTTGTCTGAAACAAAGATGAATCTGCAAGATTTCCCCCCAGGAATTTGTAAAATCTAAAATTATCCCAATAAACTTATTTCAATTTCTCGGTTGATGAAAAAGCGACATACTTAATCAGTACACTCAGACGCAAAATTGCGTATATGCTCAAGCATGGCCATTAATCCGTTGCTGCGTTGGGAAGAAAGATGCTGGCGCATGCCGATGGTATCGATGAAAGTCAAATCGGCGTCCAGTACCTCCTGAGGGCTGTGCCCTGATAGTACCTTCACCAGCATGCTGGCGATGCCCTTAACGATCAGCGAGTCACTGTCTGCCTCAAGGGTGAGTATGCCATCATCGCATCTGGCGTGGAACCAGATATTGGATTGACAGCCTTTTACAAGATTCTCTTCAGTTTTGAAGTCAGGGTTCATGGGGGCAAGCTCCTGTCCCAGTTCAATCAGATAGGAATATTTATCGTCCCACGCAGGCAGCAGTTTGAAATCTTCTATGATCTGTTTTTGGGCTTCATTGATTGAGGTCATTTGATCATTTCCTAAGCATCTTCTTAACCCGCAGGATGCCTTTCACGAGTGCGTCGATGTCCTTTTTATTATTATAAAGTGCCAGAGAGGCGCGCACTGTACCGTCAATACCCAGACGGTCCATAATGGGCTGCGTACAGTGCTGACCAGTGCGAATGGCTATGCCATAGGCGTCCAGCAGGACGCCCAGGTCATAATGGTGGATGCCTTCCACGTTGAAGGAGAGGATGCTCGAGCGTCTTTTGGCATTACCATAGATGGTCAAACCTTTTATGGTGCCAAGTTTTTCACGGCTATAAGTTAATAATTCATCTTCGTAAGCTTTGAGATCTGACTGATTGAAGTCATTCAAATAATCAATCGCTGCTGCCAATCCGATTGCTCCAACGATATTGGGCGTGCCTGCTTCGAACTTAAAGGGTAGTTTGTTAAAGGTGGTCTTTTCTATAGAAACATAATCGATCATATCGCCCCCGGATTGGAAGGGCGGCATTTTTTCAAGCCAGCTTTCTTTTCCATATAACACACCAATACCCGTCGGGCCGTACATCTTGTGACCTGAGAAGGCGTAAAAATCGCAGTCCAAGGCTTGTACATCATGCTCGATATGCTGCACGGATTGGGCGGCGTCTATTAATACCGCAGCCCCAGTC
>JAUXFJ010000232.1 GCA_030620065.1 Anaerolineaceae bacterium | reverse complement strand
GCTGCTTCCTCTAATTCCTTCGAAACACCAATGAATACACTGCTAGTTACCAATATTGCTGTAGGTAGCGCCATTGCGACATGTATCAATGCGACCCCAAGGTTGGTATCGTCCAAACCCCAGTTAATATATATAACAGTCAGAGGGATAGACAGAATTACCATAGGGAATGCTCGAGTTGATAAAAACAATAACCGGAATGAATCCTTACCAGGAAAAATATATCTGGCTAAAGCATACCCCGCAGGTGCCCCAATTAACAATGAAATGACAAGTGCGATTAAAGCCACTAATATACTTCTTTTTATTGAATCGATTATTCTGTATGCTCCCAAAAAGAAAGATACGGTTTCTAGAGTCATTTCCGAAGGAAGGAGCGGCTTGGGATAGCTGTAGATTACATCACTCGTACTGAATGCCAACATAGTAATAAGGTATATCGGAATCAGTATAAACATTGCTATTGAAATTGCAAGAAGATATATCAAACCTCTCTTTGCCAATTGAGAACTAGACCGTTTCGGTTTGGACTTCATTAACCAACCTCCTTACTGAGGATAATTATTTTTAGGGAAAGATTATTTTTTCATAAACGCATTTTTTCTTCTACCCTCAATGAGCGCAGGTAAATAAAACTGGTAATCATAGACAAAGTAAGCAGCAAGGTCGCATAAGCAGCAGCTACAGGCGGATTGCGATAATTGTTGTACCATTGGTACGCTTCGGAAGCCAGAACCCTGAGGTCTCCACCCGTTAATGCTATAACCACTCCAAATACTTGTATTGCAAGTATTGTGCGCAGTATCAACGCCACTTGAATGCTTGGACGTAAAATTGGCAAGGTCACTCGCCAAAGTCGTTTCCAATACCTTGCCCCAAACACTTTAGCCGCTTCATCATAAGCTTTGGGGATGGACTGCAAACCCGCCACTAAAATAACAAACACTATCGATGTTGCTCGCCAAAGCTCAGCCAGCACTACTGCTACAAATGGCCATGACGTTTCATAACTTAGGAAAATAAAGGGTTTATCCATAAGTCCCAGATGAGACAAAACAGTATTGAGAAAACCGTGCTGTGTGAAAATGGAAAACCAAATGATGCCTGCCGCCAGGTCAGAGACGGCTATTGGAATGGAATAAACATAAACCAATAATCCTGATCCTTTTAACTTTTCATTAACAACTAAAGCCATTATAAGAGCAAGCGTGAACTGCAGAGGTACAATGGCAATTAAAAACAAGAATGTATTTTTAAAAGCTTCATTAAAATTTGAGTCATTGACCATTCTTAAAAAGTACTTTGCGGTTAATTGTCCTTCCTCAGATATAATAGCCATCTTGAAAGACGTGAACATAGGATATGCAAAAAAAACCAGAAGGTAAACAATTGACGGCAGTAATAAAATGTATGGCTCATAATTCTTGAATCGCTTCACGTTACTACCTCCTCCTAAATCTCAACCATGTCTCACTGAAAACTTACTTAATTTATTATATTAATAATAACTTGATAGTACATCTATCATTAACTAGCTTTGTTTTCCATTCTAGCTTAATTAATAACAATTTAGCTCTTTTACACCTTTCTTTCTAGTTAAGGGAGGCAGAATGATTTCTGCCTCCCTTGAAGTAATTCACAAAAATTAATGTACCGGGCATGCACCTTCACTTGGCGCATCTGGCGGCCAGCATGGCGCACCAGTCTCAATTAGCAAAGTCTCCAGGTTGGCACCTTCTGCAGCAAGCACGGTGGTTATATCCCCTCCATCAATGACAATGCTGGTGAAAGCATCGCGGAAAATTTTATTGATCTCACCTCCGCGTTCTCCTAAACCAACGGGGAGCAGAGATGGAATTGCATCGGGTGAAGCTGCCTGCTTCGCAACAGCATCTCCCTCCGCTTTAACACCTGCTGAGATAAAGCCTGGGAAATCAATACTTGTCGCCGGGAAGAAACCAATCTCACGCAGGATGTGAACCTGGGTCTGATCCTGCAGCATGTACTTGATCATTTCCTTAGCGCCTTCAGGATTGGGGGCATTCTTGGGGACAGCAATACCAACGATCACGGGCATAAAGCCAAGCCCTTCTGGCCCAGTTGGGGCAGGCAGCGCTATGAAGTCTTCAGGCTTTTCCTTGAAAGCATTGATTAAGCGCGCAGTATGGTCAAATGCGACCCACACTTCCTCTGAAAGAAGCTGCTCCTGCATAAATGAGTAGGTCACTGACTGAGGATTAACATACTGCCACATGTCATTTACAAACTCGAACATTGCGGCAGCTTTGTCACCACGGAATTCCGACACCATCCCACCTGTATAGGAAGGATAGATATAACCCTCTAGGAAGCGGTGCATTAAACCACCATCACCGGCTGGGAAGCCTAATTTCTTTTCGCCGGTAGCCTCGAATATATTTTTACCCCAATCGCGGATATCTTCCCATGTTAGGGCGTCAATATCCGCGCCATCGGGCAGGTAATCTAAAGCAGCTTTATTGGCAGCAAAGATATAGGTGGCTTGCATCACTGGGATGTAGTACTGCTTATCCGTACCCAATTTGCCGAGTTCAACGAAGGCCGGTGGGATGCCAGCGTCTTGCAGACCGCTCATTAGATCCGAGAGATCCATAAGGGTATCATCTGCTACCAGGTTAGGATAGGTGCCATGAAGAGAAATCAACACATCCGCTGATCCCTCAGCTGCCTCAGCCTCAGCCAACACTCGATCCATAAGATTTATTTCTTCCATACCCACAAACTCTGCTGTCCCCAGGAAGTCTGCCAAAACGATCCCGCGCATTTTCTCAGCTTCTTCTACAGGCACTGCTTGTGTGGAATAAATTACCACATCACCATAATCCACAACCTCTGCGGATACCTCGACCTCAACCTCTTCAACAACTGTTTCTACAATTGTTTCTGGCTGGCAAGCCGCAAGAAATACCCCTGCGATGATAGTCAGAATTAATAATACTTTTAGCTTTTTCACTTTAATCTCCTAAATATTTGTTTCAGAATTAGAT
>JAUXFJ010000015.1 GCA_030620065.1 Anaerolineaceae bacterium | reverse complement strand
TGGCCGTGCAGAGTGGATAAACACAAGCACCTACATCTTCTACCCCGAACCGTGTCTCTCTGGTGGCTCAACCTACACTGTCACGCTTAACAACTCCCTTACCAGCCTCAGCGGTGCGCCCCTGGATAATACCTCACCCACGATGTGGCAGTTCGACACTGCGAAACCAGAGGTGCTATCGGTTTCGCCAGATATCGACATGCTTAAATTGGATGGTCCTATCGTGGTTGAATTCAATATGCGTATGGATGTAGAAAGCGTCAACAATGCCTTCACTCTATTGGATCCTCAAGACAATTCCATCCCTGGCGATTTCACGTGGAATGAGAGCGGAACTGAAGTAACCTTCATTCCACGATCAAATCTACAACGAAGTATGAATTACACGATGGATCTGACTTCATCTGCAGCATCCTATGGGGGTATTCCACTTGAAGAAAGTTACACACAAACATTCCTCACCTATCCTGTTTTCGGTCTCAACGGAGTCACGGATAACAATTTCGAATCATTCGCTTCCGGAGCTGGAAGGCTTGAAGTTTATTTTAAGACGCCATTGAACAGGACTACCTACACACAAGCAATAGAGATATCACCAGACGTCCCAGCTTTGCGAGTGTATCTTTCAGATAAGGATACAACTTTAAATATCTTTGGTTATTTCAAAGCAGCATCACAATATACACTGACCTTATCTGAAAACCTTCAGGATGTTTGGGGTGAGCATATTAATCAAAGGGCCAGTTTCACATTCCGCACTCCCAATGCAAAGCCTTCCTTTTCCCTCCAAACCGGTCAATATGGTTATGGCTACGGTTTAGCGTTCTCTCCCGCAGGCGAATCAAAGCTGCTGGCGCAGGCAACGAATATCACCTACCTAGATGTGAAAATTGGCAAGATGAGTTACGAGGATTTCGTGTGGTATTTTAACCCTGACAGCTATGATGGAAGATCATATTACGTACCTGCTGATCAGGAAAGTTATACTGAATACTACACACTAACACCAAACGAAAATGAGGTCGTTTCAATTCCTTTAAGACTAAATGGGAAAGACCTGACGCCGGGTATATATTTCATCTCTGTAAATGCCCCACAAGCTGAGAATTCATATGGTAGGCGCAGTCAGAATTTTATCCTGGTTGTCAGTCGTTACAACACCGTCATGAAATTAAGTGCCGATCAAGCATTTGTTTGGGTGTATTCTTTTGATAACAACATGCCATTGGCTAATGCCGACGTAACAATACTTTCAAATGATGGGACTTCGTTAACCAAAGGCAAAACTGATATCAATGGCATGTTTACTTCAGAAATTCCCCACCAAGAGAACGGCTATAAGACCTACTTTGCAATTATCGGCCACCCAGATTATATCGATGGATTCTCACTTGCTTCCTCTACTTGGGGATCAACATTCCTATACTGGGATCTTGGTTTGTCAGTTGATTTTTCTCCGCAAGATTTCCTTGTCTATACATACACAGAAAGGCCAATTTACCGCCCCGGGCAGGAAGTATTCTTTAAATCGATCATTCGCGAAGTCGCTAATAACCAATATACACTCCCTCAAGAGGAACCCTTCCTGGTGGAAGTATATGGTGAATCAGGAATAGGCGTCGACAGTCCATTACTCTATTCTGCAGAACAGAGCTTGACAGATTATGGCACTTTAGCTGGCGAATTCACTTTACCTGATAGCGCATATCCGGGATATTACCGCATCGTAATCTCTAAAGATGATGAAATATTAGATACTTTTTACTTTGAAGTAGCTAATTATCGAAAACCTGAAATTGAGCTTGAGGTTTCCTTAACTCCCGAAGAAATCCGTTATGATGAAGATCTTCAGGGGAGTGTGCAAGCTGACTATTACTTCGGAGTTCCTGCATCTAATCTTGAAGTGACCTGGATCTTGTATGCCAAGGAAGAGTACTTCCATTTGCCAGGCTATCGGGTGGGGTGTTTAGATACACGTTGGATGCTACCATCTTTCATATTTGAAAACTATGGCTACTTCGGTACGCAAATTATATCGGGTAGCGGGAAAACCGGTCCTGACGGACATCTAAGAATCGATTTGCCCTCAAACCAATTACATGCAATTGATCTCTCAGGCTACGTGGAGCTTATGTTAGAAGTTACCATTACCGATGAGAGCGGCTTACCAGTAAGCCAACGCGCAAGTGCGTTAATGCACCCTGATGATTTCTATATTGGTGTTCGCCCCAAGAGTTATTTTGGAGCAGCTGAAGAACCTTTTGAATTTGATATCTTGACAGTAAATTGGGACAAAAATCCTTCTCCAAAGCATCCCATAGAAGCTGAGTTCTCACAGATCACTTGGGAAATTGATGGATATCAAGGTGCTGAAATGGCACCTAATTACGTTGCAGTGGAAAAGCTGATCAGTTCAGCAAGCCCTATCACAAGCAATCAGGGAGAAACGCGTGTGGCATTTACGCCACCTGAACCAGGTTCTTACCAACTCACTATGCGCAGCGGAGAAGCTGAAACCCAAGTACTTGTCTGGGTCAGTGGATCTTCTGCAGCGGTTTGGCCGCGTTTACCAAATAATAAGATCGAACTGATTGCAGATGCCGAGACCTATCAGGCAGGCCAGATTGCCAATATTTTTATCCCTAATCCATTCCCACAAAGCGCAACTGCCCTCATCACACTGGAGCGTGGCGAGGTTATGCACTCCGAAGTCGTTAATGTCCAAGGCGCAGGACTCACCTACCAGGTTCGCATGAGCGATGCTGAAGTACCGAATGTATATTTTTCTGTGATCATATTAGGTAAAAATGAACAAGGCATGCCTGACTATCGCCAGGGTTGTATCAACTTGCCCGTCAGTCCACTCAATCAAATTCTTGATGTTTCTGTGGCTGTCAGTCCTGGGTTGACAGTACCAGGCGGTGAAGTTTCTATGGTGCTTGAAGTAACTGACCGCTTTGGGAACCCCGTCCAGGGAGAATTCTCCACAGCCATCATAGACAAAGCCATTTTAGCCCTGACTGATCCCAAAGAATTACCCATCGCAGACGCATTTTATGGCAACCAGCCAATCAGTGTCATATCCGGGCTATCAATTGCAGGTTATGCAACTCAAATGAGCCTTCAACCTATACCCGAGGGTGGGGGGGGGCTCGGCGGAGCTGGTTCATCTCCACTCTTTATTCGTGAAGATTTTCCTGATACAGCCTATTGGAATGCTAACATTATCACCGGCTCTGATGGAAAAGCAGTACTCACAATTCCACTGCCGGATAACTTGACCACCTGGCAAATCAACGTCCGCGGTATTACAGAAGGGACGGAAGTTGGCGAAACAATAGCAGAGATCATCACACAGAAAGACCTTATGGTGCGCCCTCAGACACCGCGCTTCCTGGTTGCCGGTGATCATTTAAGTCTGATGACAATTGTTCATAATACAACCTCTGCAGACCTTGACACAGAAGTGAGCCTGCAAGCTATAGGTTTCCAACTTGATGATCTAAGCCAGCAGACTCAAATGATTAACATTCCAGCCAAATCAAACGTGACTGTGACCTGGTGGGGGCAAGTGGAGAGCATTGATGAGGTCAAACTGGTTTTTTCTGCAAAATCCGGGAAGTATCAGGATGCATCACGCCCAATTTGGGGAAATCTACCTGTGCTCCGCTATGTCACACCGATGAGCTTCAGCACAACCGGGATCCTGTCAAGCGCTGGTTCAAGATTAGAAGTCGTCAGCATACCTTCTTCATTCACCCCACTAGGTGGAGAATTAAGGCTGGAATTAACCCCGTCATTAGCAGCAGCGCTTGTTGATGGGCTAAAGGCATTGGAAACAGATGACTATGACGACAATATCTCTCTTCTGGCACGCTTGCTTCCAAATATTGAAACATACTCCACATTCCAAGACCTTGGCATTGAATCACCATCGCTGCAAATCGACCTGGAACAAGAGATCACAATAGCGTTGCGCACACTCTTCGAAAACCAAAGTTATGACGGAGGCTGGCGTTGGGTAACCCCGCGTGATCGTTCAACCCCGTCTGATCCATTCGTCACAGCTTACATCCTGATTGGGCTTGAGCGGGTCACAGAAGCCGGGTTCCAGATCAGCAAATATACGCAAAATTCGGCCAGAGACTTTCTTCGTAATAATATCAAATTTCCAACCAGACTGACAGATGTAGACACCCTTAATGAGCTGTGTTTTGAAGTTTATGCCCTTCAAGGTGACATCAACGATTCGTATAACGTCATTGATACACTTTATCAACAGCGATCTAAACTCAGCCCATGGGCATCAGCAATGCTCACTTTAACCTTACACGATATCTACGAAAATGACCCCCGCATCACTACGCTCCTATCAGACCTTGAGAGCAGCGCCATCCGTTCTGCAACCGGCGTGCATTGGGAAACGGATGAAACATCATGGCTTCTTCCAGGAACGCCTGCTTTCTCAACTGCGCTGGCAGTCTATACACTAGCCCAATTAGACCCTGCTTCCGACATGCTCATTGATGGTGTGATGTACTTAATGTCTGTAAGACAAAACAATCGTTTGTGGGGCTCATCATTTGAGAGCGCGTGGGTGCTGATGGCGCTTAATGAAGCTCTGAAAGGCACTGGGGATCTTCAGGCCAATTTCACCTTCTCAAGCACACTCAACGAAGTCCCTATTGCAGAAGGTCAAGCGGGAGGACCCAATTCACTCGTGCCTGTAAACGTTTCCCTACCCCTCAATGAACTCCATCAAGATTGGCCAAATGCCTTGAATATCACCCGCTCAGCAGGCAATGGACGGCTCTACTATCGCACAGACCTGATCGTATATAGATCAGCCGATTCTGCCCCGCCAGTCAATAAGGGTATGAGCATATCGCGTTCCTTCTGCCTGGAAGCTGAATGTGCGGGGACTTGCAAAGCAATTAACAGTGTGACTTTTAAAAGTGGCCAAATTCCGCCGTTAGTCTCTGTAAGACTGACCCTGACACTACCTAATGACATGTACAATGTCATGATTGAGGATTACATCCCCTCAGGTAGTGAAATTTTCGATCCCAACCTGCTTACCATTCAAAAGGGGATCTCGGGGTTTGATTATTCAGTCAATGATCCATATCTCAATAGATGGGGATGGTGGTATTTCAGCAATCCCAAAATCTACGACGACCATATTTTATGGGCCGCGGAATATTTACCCGCAGGGACTTACACACTGATATACCATATCGTACCCTTCCAAGCTGGCCAATTTCAGGTAATCCCAACCCGCGCATGGCAGTTTTTCTTCCCCGAAGTACAAGGCAGCAGTGCAGGAAATCTCTTTGAGATCATCAAAGAGTAAAAGGGAATTTAATTTATAAACAAACCCCTTCAGTTTATGCACTGAAGGGGTTCTCATTTTATTAAAGCCATACCAGTTAGGGACTATTTCCCTTTGGGTAATTTTCCCTTACACAACTCACCCATCCCACCGCGAAATCCGTCAGCATACAAAGCATAAACATAAACCATCATCAAAAATGTTACTGCAGGCAACAAAATCACGAGCACGAAAGTAGCTAATAAGATTTGGGAAATAAGAGAACCAACAAATGCTAATCCAACGCTAATAACAAAGATCAGCAGAAATCCGTCCCAATTTTTCTTAAATATTTTCCACCACGCTCTAAACTTGAAGGCAGCGCCCAGAGAATCGGTAGAGACAACATTGCCCATCGGAAGCGGTAAAAAGAATTTCGTGAGCATGGATACAAACGTTGTAACAAATACCATCACAAGGGCAAGGAGGATTAATACTACCAAAACGCCAATCCAGATAGAAGTTGTCTCTTCTGTTGTAGTGGCAATAACAAACGTTAGTATATACGGTACTAAGAAAATTGATATTGCAATAAACAGCAAAATCGCAAAGGGCAAATTATAGATCCACCTTGTCAGGGTCAGTTTGATCCCATCTTTGAGTAAACCACCCCAATCATCCCACTCCGGCATTTCAAATTCGCCATCTCCCGATATAACACGCTTCATCATACGATACAGATAGCCTTCAACAAAAACTACCGGTAGGATTGGAATGACCCCACTCGCTAAAAGGACCAGAGTTCCAATAATTATTTTTTCAAAAGCCTTCTCCCCCTTGAATGGAAATGAAATGATGCGTCCAAGATCTAAATTTTTAGATGTAATAGCCATTGCACCCTCACGTTCAAGAAAAAAAGAATGGAATTAAAGACATTATGACGAATCCTATAATAACCAATACAACAGCATTTCGAATTTCAATTTTAGGCCGTGAATCCTTGAGGATTAAATTAGGAGGAAGACCCTCGACAACTAATTTTGGACCGCCTAACGATGCAAATAAAAACCCACCCAATAAACCGCCCAAATGTCCAAAATAATCAATATTCAAGCTGGGCGAAAAACCGATCGCCAGGTTGATAAAAAGGATCACAATGATATTGCTAAGTCTGCTTCTGGTTTGATTACCAAAAAGACGCCGGTTTTGGAAAATAAAAACACCTTCTGCTGCCAAAAGCCCGAAAATCGCTGTTGAAGAACCAAGCGCAGGAGAAGGAGAAAGGACGAAAGATAATACGTTGCCGCCAAAAGCAGATATTAAATATAATAAAATAAACCGTGCGTGGCCATACACACTTTCGGACCTTCTACCTAAAATGTAAAGGGCATACATATTAAATGCAATATGCATGATTGAAGAGTGCAAAAAAACCGGCGTGACGAGCCGCCAAACTTCACCAGCTAAAATCGCCTCATTGATCTTGCCGCCGTAAATAAACAACCAATCATATCCAGTGAGATACTCCGAAGCTAATTGCAGCACATATATAAGCAAAGTAAAAATTATCAGGGCGAAGGTAACAATTGGTTTAACTACAGGGGTACTCACCTTCACTGCTTGATTTTGTTGGCCAGGTTGTTCAGAATTCATAAAGTAACCTTCCGCGGGTTCACACGGTGATGCTCTGCTTTTATAATTGCTTGAATAACATCAACCGTTTTATCTAATTCCCCTTCAGCGTTAATAACAATATAATCAAAGTCCTCAAGACAATCAAATTCTTTTTGAGCAGTTTCAATCCTTAAAGCAAGATCCTCTGCAGACTCGCTGCGGCGTGCCTTTAATCGCTTCAACCATTCCTCGCGGTCATTGGCAGTAAGAAAGATAAGGATAGCGTCCTGGCAAAGTGACCTCACCGTTGATGCGCCCTGAACATCCAGACGCATGACAACATCTTTTCCTGACTCGAGTGCTTGGCGCACCTGGACCTTGGGAATACCTTTATAATCAGAATAAACCCATGCATGTTCCAGTAATTCGCCCTGGTTGACGAGGCGCTCAAATTTCTCTGTGCCAACAAAGAAGTAATCCACACCATCAACTTCATCAGCCCTCGGGGGGCGCGTCGTCATGGTAATAACAAAATGTGTTGATTCATCCCGCTGTTTCAAAGCTTGAACAACCGCATCCTTCCCAATACCGGAGGGACCTGATATAACAACTAACAACGGTGTTAATGTAGGTTTCTTAAAATTATTAGGCTCTTTTTCCATAATCCTCAATCTTCTCTATAAATTTACTAATTGATTATAATTTATTTTCATAAACTATTCTCTAAGAATCAGACTATGCCAAACTATGATTTTGTTTGCCCTTCTTGTATAAAGCACTTTGAGGTTTTCATCAGCTATGCTGATTATGATAATCACCGCGTTCTATGCCCATTTTGCGGTAGTTATGACACTGTCAGGCGTATCAGCCGCGTGAGAATTGGGCATTCAGAAGAAAGCCGTATTGATTCCCTATTAGACCTTGAGCAATTAACAAGACTTGAAAACGATCCTCAAGCATTAGGGCAAATGATGCGCAATATGAGTCATGATATCGGTGAGGATCTTGGGCCTGAATTTGATGAGGTTGTTGACCGATTGGAGAAAGGGCAAAATCCTGAAGAGATCGAGAGAGAGCTTCCCAATTTGACCGATCCAGGACTAAACCCGAAAGATATCGGCATCTAAGATCGATCCTGGCAGCCTATCTCATTGTTCCAGAAGCAAAAGCAGTTCTTCATAAGAAGTGACCTGTGCTATCTTGTTAAGAAAATCGCTAAGGCTGCTGCTCTGTTGGCGCAACGCTACCACAGCGGGCCCCACCGGGTCATCTCCGGATGCGCCCCCGCCAGGCTGGTCATTGTAGGCTCCATAAAAGGCAAAATATGCTTGATTCAATTTTCGGATCAGGTATCCATTTTCCCAAAACACCTGACGGCGGAGTTCCATATATTGCTCTGCTTCTTCAATCTTTCCATTTACCAGCATCCCGTCTACCACAATACGCGTTTGACGCATTTCAGCTCTAAAATCAAAAACTTGCTCTATGGCTTCTGACTGCAGGGTTTCTTCAGCAAGGTCATCCTTTACAGGCACAGGAAGTTTTTCGGGGTAATAGCGTGACAATATGGCTAAGCTCATTTCTTTACCTACCAGTGAAGCCGTTGTTTCGTTCATCGTTCTTAATTCAGGCGTTGTATCATAATTAATCCCCAATGGCTGCAGAGCAAGATAATTATGTGTCCATTCATGCGCGATCACTTCTGTGAGCCATGCCAAATCAGTCGTCTGCATTACCATGGTCGGATATGCGCTCATTCCACCAATTGGCACAATCAGCACTGAATAATCCAAATTTTCAAAGATTATGGTCTCAAACGACTCTTTTTCATCGGTACTCAAACCGGGCAAAAGTGATATGTGAGCAACCTGACTGATCTCATCGCGCGGAGAAACAATCATCGCCAGGGGTAATTCAGATACTCGATATAAAACCGGAGGTAATGCTTGCCCTGCAAAACTAAGACCATATTCAGACAGTAACACAGCTAATTGACCTTGTAAGATTGTTTCAGCAAGGGGCGCCAGTTCATCCAATTTAGCTTGTTCCAATAATAAAGATTCCCGCAACTCTTGACTTTCCAAATAAGGGTCTTCAACATTGGGATCAGAATAAATGATTTCCAATATCGCCTTTTGCCTGCCCAGATTTTCTACTTGCTCCAGATAATCATTAACAACCATTATAGCGAGGTCGGGTTGCATGAATTTATCCAGCGCCATTGCCCCTTGTGCCGCCTTCTCACCTACTGCATTTAATGTCCAGGAAAGAAAATTAAATTCAATCAGGCGCGTATAATAACGAATTTGTTCAAGTTCAGTACCAGGGGGAATAACCGATCTTGTCAAAACAAGAATGCCAAACGCGATCAATACAAGGACTTTTAGCACCCTCCAGATAAATTTCACTGCTCGCCGTATAAAAAACATGTTCAAATTCTATCATAGTCGACTTTTTATGATTCCAGCGTTATAAGTAAAAGACTGTTTTGGATAATCTTCTTTTGCATAATAACCGCAGCGGGGTTTGGTATAAACCTTGCTACCTTCTTTACCAAGATCCTTGAAATCTTTTTATGGAGTAAACTATGCCTATTAAAAAACTTAAGGTCGCGATCTTAGTCGCTTTGTGCTTTTTAACTTCATGTCAGGTCCTCCAAAACTCTTCACTGGTGGAGATTCTTGATCAATATTTACCCACAATGATCCCCCTGTTAGAAACTGACATTGACCTTCCTGTCATAGAAAACACTCCCACTCCCCAAATCCTGCAAGTGACGCCAACGCCAAGCTCCACAACGATTGCGTCAACTGAGCTACCTCCTAATCAATCCACTTTGGAACCAGAGCAAACAAGCGCACCATTCCTCCCTGAATATCTGCTCCAGACTGGATCGCCGGTCTTTACAATTAATTTTGCTCATCCTAATGAAGGCTGCAATTGGTTGTCAGTAGCTGGACAGGTATTTGATTCAATGGGAAGAGCACAAACTGAACTGGTGTTGTTCCTAGGGGGTACGCTGGAAGGCAAAACGATTGATACAGCCACCTTAACTGGTTTAGCACCTGCATATGGACCAGGCGGTTTTGAAATTAAACTTTCTGACCATCCAGTTGCATCAAGTCAGAGCCTATATATCCAGATTTTTGACATGGATGGGAATCAACTTTCCGATAAAATATATTTTGACACAAAATCTAGCTGCGAAGAAAATATCATCCTAATAAATTTTGTGCCTCAAGAATGAGGTTTTATGAGGTTTGGACTATTTCTTTTTGAATGATACCCTGCCGATATATCTTACTGCCTGAAACGATCAAACCGGTCATCACCCAAAGATATGGCATTGCAAAGGAATCCATGCTGAATCCCTCGACGAGATATGCAAAAACAAAGAGCTTGCCCGCAAGGCCCATGATGCGATAAGTTGAGCCTTTTCCTTTTTGGATTAAATGAGCCGAACGCCATACAACATATAGCCATGTTGTGAATAAGGCAAAACCAAATATCCCGCTTTCAGCCAACAGCCTCACCCATATATTCTTGGTGTTTGTCATGAAACCTGCACGATACACAAGATTGCGCATCTCAAGTGAATTGTATGCAATCCCTGGGGCGCGGTCCCAAAAATAAAAACCAGCATTCCCAAGTCCTACACCCATGGGATAATCATTAAAGATCTCCCAGCCTGTGATCCAATAGATAAGGCGCTCTTGAAAAGCAAGCTTATGCCCAATAGTAAGGATACTGTCTTCGGTTAGTGGGAAAAGTAATTGGAGTTCTTCTCTCAAAAAGGATTCCTCAAAGAAAAGCGCATAGCGCCAATCCCACTGAGCCGCAAAAGTCATAAATCCAAAGATGAACGCAGCCATAAGGATCAAAAAAATCAGCAGGACAGTAAAAGCCACCAGGAATTTTATTAGCCCTTGCTGCCGCTCTGACGATTTAAAGCGCTGGGCCAGCTTCAGGCAGACTTTTTTATGAATTCGTTGTAAAAACAGGAATGACAAATATGTCAACATTAAAACCAGCGCCAGCATGCCGATCCTGGGAGCAGCCAAAACAAAGACCACGAAAGCAAAAACCAGCAGCCCATCTTCAATAATGAATTTCCAAAGACGCAATTTAAAGATTGATCGGCGTTGATAAACAGACGAAAGCAAAATTGGGAAAAATATTAAATTAAATAGTCTCACAAACCAAGACGGTTCAAAGGCCAATCCTGATATGCGGTTGCTGTATAGAACATTTGGGGATTGTACCGCCAACAGTTTTTTTATATCCAGCATCCACTCAGGGAGATCGATCGCCCTGCTTCCTACCAAGAGAAACCCTTCAACAAGCGACCAAAGGATCAGCAAGCCACCTGTAAGATACAAAACCTGTAAAGTCCGTTTATAAGTCTTAAGATCTTGCGCCCAAGTTGCAAAAATCAGATAAAAACTCAAGCCAACCCCAAGCGTAACAAATGCTCTAATACTCTGATAGAGGAAGTTCTTATCTTTCGAGTAAAAACCACCCATGAACAGACCCAACCCAGTCACCGCCACACAAATCAAAATAAAATAAATCAGAGGTACTGACTCGACAGGTAGTTTGCCTCGCCGCACAATAAAAGGAATGAACCAAACGATCAATAATATCGCAACGGGAATGGCAGAAAATGGTGCTACTTCAGAGCCAGTGTATTTAATTATGAAAGGAAAACTTGTTAAAGGTAATCCGAGCAAAGTAATAAATATAAGCGTGGAATTAAGTCCACGATAAAGTTGAAGCAAGCTTGACTTTTTCACGCAGGCTGCTCCTTGGAGGGACTCGCAGTTCTACGTTCCACTATTGTCACAAAAAGGATACCGCAAACAAAGCCTATCAGCATTCCTCCGAAAGCAAGCTGATTAGTTAGGTAATACTTGGGCTCTTGTGGATCGGATGCAAGACTGATCAAGTCAAGCAGCACATAAGGCTCCAGGCGTTCCTCAGCTTGTGCATCCTTCATTGCCTCAAAACCATTCGTCGCCCAATAATTCACTATCTTCGCCGCGATTTGTGCGTCCGTATGCCTGTAACGAAGGTACCACTGTGCGTGCAAGCGTTCTATCTGGAAATTATGCTGGAATTCAGGAAAAGTGATTGTGCTGTCCAAAGAATGGGCATATTCAAAAGCCTCTGGGACTTTTTCTAGCAGTACAGATTTGACCATTTCAAGTGCCAGATCTTCATCATATTGAGTCCATTCGTAAGGCCCACCTTTTTCGGCAACCAGATTTTCGAAGTTGATATCACGAAAATCAATACTGGCATGAAAAATCGCTTCAGCTTCATAGGTCGCTGGCAAAATACGGGATATACCAATGCCTGACAATCCACCCAATATCATTCCCAAAGCGACTACCCACCAAAGCCGGACGATATGTTTAAAAGATGCCAGTACTTCCAGGTCTTTAGTCATTTTTTTATCCAATCAATTTGAGTTATGACAACAGAATTATTATATCCTATCGATAATCGATCATCTATCTGTGACTCTACAAAGAAAATATATATGTAGATTATAATTCCTTATCACTCCCTATCGTATATCCAATTAGACAATGAGTTTAAATACATGAACCAATCTGTAGCAACACTCTTTGTTACTCTTATGAAAAACTCATAATTTGGGTAAAATGCACCTATGGATAAAAAACCACCAATTCTTGGAATTATCGTAACAATCATCATATTGAGTCCATTCGTAAGGCCCACCTTTTTCGGCAACCAGATTTTCGAAGTTGATATCGCGAAAATCAATACTGGCATGAAAAATCGCTTCAGCTTCATAGG
>JAUXFJ010000012.1 GCA_030620065.1 Anaerolineaceae bacterium | reverse complement strand
GCAGTCCGCCAATGGCATATTCTTTACCAAGTTTACAACCGCTATCCAATACTTCTAATACTTGGAGGCCTTCATGTTTAACCTTTAAGGCACAACCCTTTGGGCAGGTTACACAGATGATCTCACTTACTTCTGGCATTTATTTTAGTCCCTTCGGTGTTCATCGCATCTCAGATCATGTGAATACGAACCTGAGAGAACTTATCATATCTATATTACTTAATTTTATCCCGAACTCGTTGGAATCCTGTCAATATTTATTTTCAACGTTTATGCAAACTAACGATGGGCTGTTTGGCGTTTTGAACATCATCATAGGCATCTGATTTGATTTCCATGGTAATGATCTCACCGGGCCTGGCATAAGCTTCACTCTTCCTGGTAAGCAGATTACCCTGCTCGTCTTCCACGATAATACGCACATGTTCTTCGATCGGGGTTTTGACACGCATTTGTAATCTAACAGTTTCTTCTTTCAGGCTTTCTCGATTAATAGCGTGTGGAACCACGTAGCGGATGTTTTCACTGGCACTGAGCGGCACATGGCTGATCTTCGTAATTTTCTCTTTCATAGCAAAATTAGCAGCGCTCCTGCCGGCTACATAACCGGCTTCAGTGACCCAATCAACAAGATCGTATACGTGAACAACATTACCTGCTGCGAAGATACCCGGCACATTTGTCATAAAGCGGTCATCCACAAAGGGTCCGCCCGTGATTGGGTCCAAGGTGACTCCCGCATTTTTTGAGAGCTCGTTTTCAGGGATCAATCCGACAGAGAGCAACACGGTGTCGCATGGGATAATTTCTTCGCTGCCCGGAACAGGATTCCACTTTTCGTCGACCGCGACACTTTCAATAGCCTCAACGCGTTTGTTCCCTAGGATATTCTTAATTGTATGACTTTTTTGCAGCGTGATATCATAATCTATCAGGCATTGCACGTAGTTGCGTGTTAGACCTGTTAAATAAGGCATAATTTCAAGCACACGTTCAACTTTTGCGCCTTCAATTGTCAAACGACGTGCCATGATCATACCAATGTCACCGGAACCAAGGATCACAAAACGTTTTCCGGGCATGTAACCCTCGATATTTACCCAGCGCTGAGCTGTACCTGCGGTGTATACACCTGCTGGACGTGTACCAGGCAGCATGATTTGTGCACGTGATCTTTCACGGCAACCCATTGCCAAAACGATTGCCCGCGCTTGCAGCTCAATAAACCCAATACGTTTACTCGTAGCGGTGATTTTGCGTTCAGGTGTGATATCGAGAACCATAGTGTCTAATATAACTTCAATACCTAAACCTAAAGCTTCTTCAATGAAGTGCTGCGCATAACTTGGTCCTGGCATGTCTTTGTTAAAGATCTCCAAGCCAAAACCATTATGAATACATTGGAGGAGAATACCGCCTAATTCTATATCTCGTTCGATGATCAGTACATCATCAGCGCCGTTCTTCTTTGCTGCAATTGCAGCTGCCAACCCACCTGGCCCGCTTCCAATGATAATAACGTCGTATTTATGTTTCATGTCAGGCTTCCTCTCCCATGTCTTTAGTGCGCCGGATCAGGTAAGGTGATTCCTTGCCTTTTTTTGTGATCTCTTCGGGAGGTATGCCTAACTCGTCTGAAAGAATTTTTACAACCCGTGGCATATCAAAACCACCTTGGCAGCGGCCTGTACCTGTCCATGTTCTGCGCTTGATGGCATCATAGGTTGTAGCAGGAATAGGTGCATGGATCTCTGCGAGTATTTCCCCTTCGGTAACAGTCTCGCAGCGGCAAATAACGCGTCCATAGCTGGGGTTAGCCTTAACCAGCGCTGCTTGTTCAGTGGGTGAGAGATGACGGAATACCGGGCGTGTTTCCCTGATGGGGTTCCAATTGGGCTTTTCAAGTAAGGTTTCGCCTGCATCTTTGAGCAGGTCAATGACCATAAGTGCGATGCCTGGTGAAGAACTGAGCCCTGGTGATTCAAGACCGCCAAGATTGATAAAACCCTTCACTTCCTTTGGAATTTCGATGATGAAATCGCCAGTGTAGTTTATTCCGGGTGTTAAACAGGGAGCATTTCCATGGGCGCGCAATCCAGCAAAATTGGCAATGATATAACGCCGGTTAATGCTGGGCACAAGCTTTTTTGCGCCTGTCCATATTTCTTCAATACCTTCTTTGGTTACGGTCTTGTCTTCTTTTGGATCGACAAAATTGGCATTAGGTCCCACGATGACGTTGCCATGCAGTGTCGAGGTGACTACAATGCCTTTTCCTTTTTCTGTTGGGGTAGGGAACAGGACGGTCTCTCTGGTAAGCTCAAAATCTGCTTTATCCAGGATGACATACTCGCCGCGTCGTGGGTGAATCTTAAAATCTGGTCTAACACCAGCTTTGTGCATGACATCATCAGCATATAAACCTGCTGCATTGATTACCCAACGGGATTTATAGGCACCCCGCGGGGTGTGGATTCCAATGATACGTTTTCCTTCCCAAATGAAATCTTCGAATGGTGTGTCGAGCAAAATTTCCGTACCATTCAAGACTGCGTTTTCCGCAGCTGCAACAGTGAGCGCAAATGTGTCAATAAGACCGCCAGTTGGAGCCCAGAGCGCTCCTGCGACATCTTGCGTGATCAAGGGTTCCCTTTTACGCATTTCATATGCACTGATGATCTCCATTTCAGGAACACCGTTCGTTTTGCCCTGTTGCAACAGCTCTCCGAGCGTATTCATTTGATCTGTGTTGGTTGCAACCACATAATCCCCAGAGCGATTAAACGCAACACCTAACTCAGCACTGATTTGCTCCCACAGAGTGCTGGACATCGCATTTGTTTTTGCTTTTAGAGTTCCGGGCAGCGCATTATAGCCAGCGTGAATAACTGCTGAGTTGGCTGAGCTTGTACCCATGCCTATATCAACTTCTTTTTCGATCAAGAGAATATCAAGTTTGTACCGAGACAGGAAACGAGCCACCATACATCCTACAATACCACCGCCGATGATGATGACATCGTATTCTTTCGCCATGCAGGCCTCCAAGATTAGATTATGTTTTTATCAAACATGGGGTCTATTATACCCTCCTTCCCCCCCTAGCCTTTCACATTGACGAATCTAACGATTTGGGAATGATTATTTTATTATTCTCAAGCGTTTTAATAACGTGCCTTAGCAATGATTCAACAGACAAGCTAAGAATCAAGGGGCAGCCCAAAGTTGTTGACTTATGAGCACCACATTTCCGGGGATATTCTCTCCCATTTGGCGGATTACCAGGCGCACATTTCTCGTAGATGTGACGAAAATGTATGGCAGCTCAACCTCAAAGGGAATATATACTTCGCCTGAGTTTTCAGGCACAGCAAGTTGTCGTGAGCCAATGATTCCACCTGTTTCGGTTATTAATTCGAAAATAACTACTGAATTGGCGTAAGGGCGCATCCAACCCTTTACTTGAAGGGTATCTCCTGTGTGCGTGCTACCTTCTTGGGGCGTTGAGATCACAAAGGCTGATTTCCCATCGCGGGGCGGATTGATCGCAGAATCCTTGCTGGTGAGTGTCAGATTGACGGAGGTTAACGAAAGAGGTCTTCCGAACTTATCATTCACGTAGATCGTCAAACGGGCTTTGACTTCATCGTGGGGCATATCAAAGTAGATAGGCAGTGTGACATAAGATGGCATTCCCAAGCGTGAACCTAGCCTTAAGACTTGGCGTGATAAGAGCTTTCCATGTAGGTCAACCAGTTCAATTCTCGCTAAGCCATATCCTCCACAATGCAGATCAGCTTTTATTATTATCGGGGAGGTAACAGTTGAGTTCGGGCCAGGCGTGAGGATATGCAGAGATGCTGGCTGAATAGGCTCTGGGGGTTGCCAGGGCAGTGCCGCGGTGAGAGCTGGAAGTAGCATTAATATCAGAATCACGGGAATGCATCTGGGTATATTATTGAGCAGACTTTGGGTAGTTTCTTTTATTCTCATCTTAATGAAGTCTCTGCCATTATTGTACACAGAAAACCAAAAACTGGAGAAGAATTTGATGAACAAAGACATCAAGGTCAAACAAGTAAACCTCGATGTCTTTAGATTTAAGCCGTAAAAGAATTATAGGTTGTAGATATCGCTATATTTCTTGCTCAAGTAATTAAGATATGGCTCAGGCGTGATCTTGCTGCCAGTTATTTTTTGGACAAGTTCCTGCGGATCATATTTTGAGCCGTATTGGTGGACCTTTTCACGCATCCAATTGTGGATTGTGCCAAATTCACCTTTCATCATTTCGTCGGACACATTTGGATTCTCTTCAAGCATCTTATCCCATAATTGAACGGAGACCAGGTTGCCAAGGGCATATGTTGAGAAGTAACCAACAAGACCACTTGACCAGTGTATATCTTGAAGCACACCCTGTGAATCATTGTGCGGGGTAATACCCAAGTACTCTTTCATTTTACTGTTCCATATCTCTGGCAGGTCTTTAGTATCCATGCTTTGTTCGATCAAACCAATTTCAATTTCAAGACGTAGCATAATGTGCAAATTATAGGTAGCTTCATCTGCCTCAACGCGTATCGGGGAGGGCTCTACATGATTGATACCTTTATAAAATTTTTCCAGGTTTATATCACCGAGGTATTGGGGGAAGAGCATTTGGAAGGTAGGGTAGAAGAAAGTCCAAAATTCCTTGCTGCGTCCTACCAGATTCTCCCACAAACGAGATTGAGATTCATGGATTGCAAGTGAAGTACCGCCGGCAAGGGCTGTGCGGTTATATTTTTTATCCAAGCCCTGTTCGTACATGGCATGGCCAGCTTCGTGCATAGTGCTGAATAAGGCTGAAGCGCCATCATCATCCAGGTAGCGAGTAGTGATGCGTACATCGCCTAAGCTAAATTCGGTCGTGAAGGGGTGTGGAGCGATATCTAGGCGCCCGCGTTCCCAATCATAGCCATAACGAGTGATAACATGTTTCCCGAACTTTTCTTGCAAAGCTTGATCATAGTTCTGTTTTAAGAAGCTGTTATCGACTTGTTTTGATTTACTAATGGCTTCGAGTAGCTCCACTTGTTTGGGGCGAAGTTTGTCAAAGATTTTCTTCACATCAGCGGTTTTCATTCCTGGTTCGAATTGATCTAACAGGGGATCATAAATGTGGTCATAAGGTTTGAACAAATTTGCTATTTCACGACGTAATTCAAAGATTCTATTTAGAATGGGCTGGAAACTAGCGAAATCGTTATCTTGTTTAGCCTTGACCCATATGTTATTTGCGGCAGTTGTGACTTTGATGAACTCAACAAGCAGTTTTTTGGGTATCTTGGTTTGCTGTTCATAAAGCCGCTTTATTCGTTTAACGGTCCGGGCTTCGTCAGTGTCAGCAGTAAGGTCTCCTATTTCAGTTTCCAGATCAGTGATCAACTTGCCAATCTCATCGGACGTCATGCGTTCATGGATCATCCCGCCGATAAGGGCAGCTTGATTTCCACGGTCTTCTGTACCCCCAGGGGGCATAAGTACTTGTTGATCCCAACCTAAGAGAGCTTGGATGTGAGTGAGATCAATGATTTCGGCAGAAAGAGCGTTTAACTTATTTAGTTTTTCCTTCATAGTTTTTCCCTTATTAAATGTATATTGATTCTATCTTTAATGGCGCAAATCGAAATATCCCTTGTGCTGGACTTTAAACAATTTTCCAGCGTAAGGGTTTTCCGTCCAATGCATTCAAAACTTCTGTGGAGATGTCAATCGCCGCGCGCTTCTGGGCTTCGACAGTCTGGGCGCCGATATGTGGTGTGGCAATCACATTGAGGAGTGAGGTTAGTTTATAGTCTTTTGGTGGTTCGGTTTCGAAAACATCTAATC
Source organism: Anaerolineaceae bacterium (assembly GCA_030620065.1). GTDB lineage: Bacteria > Chloroflexota > Anaerolineae > Anaerolineales > Anaerolineaceae > JAUXFJ01. The sequence goes on along the minus strand of JAUXFJ010000012.1, from coordinate 8,014 downwards.
CTGCTCCAGAGACCTTGCCTGATTCAAGTGCTTTCAAAAGCGCTGCTTCATCAATCACACCACCACGAGCTGCGCAGATGATCTTTACACCGTCTTTCATTTTATTGAAGGCTTCCTCGTTTAAAAGATGCTTTGTTGAATTGATCAGCGGAATATGTAAAGTGATGATGTCGGATTTGCTCAGTAAGGTATCAAAATCCACTGGCTTAGCGCCACTGGCGTGAACTTCTTCTTTGGGGCGCACAGGATCGAAACTCAAGACTTGCATATCGAAGGCTTGGGCACGATGGCTAACTGCCTCACCAATATGTCCATAACCGATAACCCCCAATACTTTTTTATAGAGTTCACTTCCCTTGAGCTCTTTCTTGAGCCATTGTTCAGATTTCATCCCAGCATCGGCGCGCGGGATACCACGCACAAGGCTCAGCATAAGCCCCATAGTCAACTCTGCTACTGTGACGGTTGTTGCTAGGGGTGAATTAACCACTGTGACGCCTTGTGCTTTGGCGGCTTGCAGATCAATATTATCCACGCCAACGCCCATGCGCCCAACAACCTTGAGGTTTTTGCCCGCGTTGAGAACTGCCTGGATTACTTTGGTGCGTCCACGTACGATCATTGCATCATAGTCTTGGATGACCTTCAGCAGTTCCTCAGCTGATATACCTTTCTTGTCATCAGCCACACCAGCTGCCTCAATAATGACTTTGCCTTCTTGAGCCAGTCCATCAGTTAGTAGTATTTTCCATGTCATATCTTTATCTCCTTATCCGTAGGATGAAATAATGTGGTTAAATTCCCAAATCATGGGCTTCAATTACCTTTACTATTTTCCTTAAGTATACGTAAATCACCTTGACGTACGGTCATTCCAACTAAATCAAGATGTTCAAGCAGAGCAAGTGCAAATCTGCGGCTGGTTTGGAAGTGATCACGCAGTTCGGTTAAAGATATTGATCCGTTTTGATAAAGTCGTTCTTTCACCATAGCAATCATTTGGTGGTAAGCGTCTGGTGTAAAGATAATATCATCTGAAACGCGGATCAATCTGCCGGTGAAGATCAGTGCAGTGAGCAGGTCTTCCCCCAGTAGTTCTTGACTTTCTTTAAAACCGGGCGGGTTATAAGGGGCAGCATTGAATTTCTGAAAAAAGTTCTTAACTTCAACCTCTTGCTCCTTAGAAAGTGTGATCTTATGGCTTGCCAAGAAAATGATTGTTCCTGAAAGCTTTATTTTGCTTTCACGAGCAAGTTTATTTACTATCAACTCGAATAGTTCACTATTCATGTCGAGCTTGGCGCGTAATGCTTCTCGCGGCATCCCCTCCCGTAGAGGAAATTCTTGATGAAAACCTGTCAATAAACTTACAATACATTCCGTTTCTCTAAGCCATAAAGCTTGTGTCACGATCCGCTCGTGAGATGCAGATTGACTAGTATCAGCACTTAATGAAATTAATAGACCTTTTTCCAGGAGCGCGTTTATGATTTGCAGCCCTTTATCAGGAGAAAGTGCTGCTTTTTGTAACAGCTCTTCAATCGTTGGCGTGCTTAAACGCTCAGTGGCCTGTAACAGTATCCCTTCTGGATCTCCCTTGAGCATCTCATTCAAGGCGTTTAATGTTTGTTTGTTAAATCGTTTATGAATTTTTTCGGGATGTGGGTCAAGCACGACACCGCCACCCAGTGTTTCGGATGGAGAGGGACGGCGCAGGATATAGCGGTCACCCCGCACAGCGACGACAGGTTTAATTAATTTTAATTGGATCAATGCCTCATTACCCGGTTCAAGTTCATTGCAGCCAAGCAGGCGTAGTCGCGCTTGGACTTCTGCAGCGCCAAGGAAGAGCTTCACTTCGGTATTGTGTTTAATGGGTGATTTGATATCTGCAAGTAAACGAAAGTGCAGATCAAGGAGATGGGTGGGCTGATAGCTGTTAGGGAGTATTATAACATCCCCGCGCTTAATCTCTTTTTTATTAATACCACTGATATTGATCGCAGTTCGGCTTCCGGGATAAGCAGATTCTTCCTTTTGCTTATGTGTCTGCAGTCCGCGGATGCGTCCTTTGAGCCTGCTTGGCAGTACCAAAACATCATCACCCAAGTGAAACACGCCGTCTAGAAGTGTGCCCGTTACGATTGTACCAAAACCAGATAAGTGGAAAACGCGATCTATTGGCAATCGCGGGCGTCCGAGATCGGATCGCCCAGCTTTTTCCTCAAGCATCTTCTGTAAAGCGATTTTTAATTCATTCAGCCCCTGTTTTGTTTTTGCGGAGACTCCAATAATGGGTGCATTTTCTAAAGTAGTCCCCTTAATTGCCTCCATTATATCCAGTTTGATCATATCTAACCACTCCGGGTCGTGGATTAGATCAATTTTATTGAGAGCAATAACGCTCGTTTGAATTTGGAGCAGATCAAGAATAGCTAGGTGCTCACGTGTTTGGGGCATGATCCCTTCATCGGCAGCAATAACGAAAAGGGCAGCATCAATACCACCCACGCCGGCAAGCATATTTTCGATAAAATCGCGATGACCAGGAACATCCACTACACCAACAGGTTCACCATTTGGTAAATCGAACCAGGCAAAACCCAGGTCGATGCTCATCTCTCTTGCAATCTCTTCTTTCAAACGATCAGGGTGTGTACCTGAAAGAGCGGCGATCAATGCAGATTTACCATGGTCAATATGGCCGGCTGTGCCTATGACATGCATAATCAGTTCCTAAAGTTTTGATTTGCTGATATCAGAATACATCTGGATCGATTCTTGATAAGAACGTAAGAGGATTTGGAATCGCTTTACCGAATCCTGGTTGATCTTTCCCAACGCATTTTGGATAGTTCTTGTCAAGTCTTCAAGATCTGTAACACGCTTGACCATGTTTTCGACTTGACGATTCGTTTCACGGTGTTGTTCTTCTTGTCCTAATGTGTAATTTGTCCAGCGTTTCAAATCATCTGCCTTAAAAGTGGTCCATTCCTGTCTGAATCGTTCGTCATTTAACCTTTGCATCTCAGTGATCTCATTGATGCGTCTATCAAATCGCTGGGTTACATCGTCTAATTCAGCTTGAGATTTTTTCACCGCTTTATGCGTGCTTTCTAAACCAGTTAGCTGGGATTCTAAGCCATGATTGATCTTTTCCATTGCATCAAAACGATCGCGCCATTCTTTAAAGACACGGTCACGTTCGATACCCTGTAGCTTAATTTTTTCAAAGAATGCGGATTGCACCTCCCTGCGCTTTGCCTCAGTTGCTTGCAACTCATTGATCCGATTTTCGATTTGGCGTAAATTATCATCCGATAATTCTAAACGTCCGCGATTTTCATCCAAGCGTTTGCGTTGAGCAACAACTTCACCTTGTAGGTCAGAAAGCCTTTTAGTATCCTGTCTGCGGTTGTCTTCGACGAGGTGGAGTGAACGTTTGTAATCTTCATCAAAACGATTAACGTCGGAAATTTGCTGCTTGAGTTCTTCGATGACTCGGGAGATGCGAAGATTTTCTTCTTTTTGATCTTTAAAATCATTTTGCATAATGACAACTGAGTCGGTGACACGGTGCATTTCAATCAACGATTTATTCATTGACTCGATTTCCAAACGCCGAGTTTTATCGGTTTTAACTTGTTTTTTTTGCAGTTCTTCTTCGAAATCTGTAAGTTGTTGGGTTAATTCTGTATGCAGACGATCTATTAAAGTATCAAATTTATCCAAACGAGCGAGGAGAGTTGTCAAGCGCGTGACTTCGCTGTCCATTTCATTGACGCGTTGTTTTAATGAACTGTTTTCAGACTCTAATTTAGTAAATTGATTTTGGAGAGTGGCGATGGTCGTTTTATCACTCCGGCGCTCACTGTCTAGCCATTTAACACGTTTTTCTAAGTGCTCAAATCCTTGAAATTCGTCCATATCTCACCTCAATTTCCATACAAGTGCTTCCTGTTATTTCATAGATCAGGAAATTTTATTATTAGCAATATTGAGTTCCACATTAATTATACTCATAATCAAGGGATAAGTTGTGATCCGTCTTTGGTTTTATGAGAAGGTTTATTAATCAAAACATAGCCAATATATATAATTAATCTGGGTGTAGCTCATTAATTATTTCAAGTAAGGGAAATGCTCGAAAGCATTGAGAATACTAAGCAGGCGCGGGAGAAGCAGCTGGGGCAATAAACCCAATATGAAAATGGCGATAACAGCAATGGTAATTGGAATGATCACAGATACCGATTCGTTAATTTTCCAACACTGGTTTTCCTCACTTGGTGGGGTGGAAAAATGTATCAATGTTCGCAGGCTGAAAACAAATAAACCCATGCTGCCAATAAAGATCCAGAGCGCGTTAAGAAGGTCTGGGTCTGCCGCGCTGAACCAGATCATGCGTTTAATTGGGAAGCTGGCTAATAAGGGTAAACCTGCTATGCTGAGTTGACCTAATAATATGCCTCCACATAAAAATGGGAAAGCATGCATGGCACTGGATACTGAATCTAGGGACAAGTCATCGACATGCTTCTTAAGCTCACTTAATGAAAATGCCCATAGCCAGTAAGCCAGTGCACGCGGCAGTATGAGCATGCTAAACCAGTTCATGCCACCCTGAGGGCTAAGCCCGACTGCTAAGAGGGAAAACCCTGTTTCGATGATCGCTGCATAACCTAATGCCCTACCCAGGTGACGCTGGAAAGCCACTAAAACCCCGCCTATAACGATCGTCAGCGTGCCTATCAAGCGTAATACGTCATAAAGTTCTGGAATAGCACGCAGCCAGGTATAGCGATCGATAAACGTGAGCGCAAACATAAGCATAGTGTTTGGCAAGATCAGTAATATAAAACTGACGATCCATGGATGACTGGTTTGGCTGATCATCGGCACCCAGGTGTGAAAGGGGAAAACTGCCAACCAAAAAGCAAAGCCCAAGATTAAAAAAATAGTGGCTTGATTGATTAGTGGGCTGCCTGAGGGGGCTGTTTCAATGCCTGAAAGCATCCAACCGGACAGGAGAATCAATGGTAATGCTAAGGTTTGGAAGATTAGGAAACGTAAAACACCGGTACTGACTTTTTCTCCATAAGGTGATAGCAATGGAATGCTGAGGAGAACTGCTAATTCGATTAATAATGCAGCATAAAGAAATGGTTCTACAGCAAGGGCAGCAATCAGAATTGCAACAACACTGAAGGATATTGCCCGAAACCAGTTGCTCAATTTGAACCATCCGCTTCCGATGATCCACAAGCCGGTAAAAAAGTACATCAGCGAGATGAATGGAAGATTGCCAGTATTAATCAGCAGTACCCGCCCCAGGATGTTCAAATTCGTATTGACCTCGAAAGTTAATGGGCCGAGTTCAACGATCAAGTTTTCGGAAAAAAAAGCAGCAAGCAGAGCTAAAGAGAAAGCAAACAATGCTCCTAGAGTGCAAGAAAGAACGTGTTTTGTTTGTATAAGAGCAAGGAATAATGCAAAGAGCAAAGGTAAGGCGATCCAGATAAGAGGAGTACTCATGTGCTCACCTCGTTATTCTCTTTACTTAGGAAATAAACGCCCACCAAAGCCAAGCCCATATTAACCCCAGCGAGCAGCCCTGCCAGGAGGCTGGAGATCTCTAAAGCTGAATGCAAGATTTCAAAGCCGGATAGTACGGTCAACAAACCAATGACAACATAGAAGGGCTTGGAGGTCATGCCTAATTGCAGCAAACCTATTCCGATGAGCATCACGCTTGCTTTAATGATGGGCTGGGGAATTTTTGGCGGAAAGATGCTCTGGACTTGTGGTATGAGGGCAAAGATAATTAGTATGATTAACAAGCCTCCAAATCCGCGGAAGAAGTAACTTGAGAGCAGTTTGCGGTCTTCTGTTTCATCGAGATTCTTAATTGTCATGCAGGTTATACCTAAAACCGCACAGATCATCCATCCAACGACAAGCTTTATGACAGCCATGCTTAATGGCCAGTTAATAGCAACAAGAAAGAAAATCCCCAGGTATTGGATAGCCAGGGTGATCACGTTGATGCGCCAGTTACGGAGCAATAATATGCTGAAGGATGTAAATAATACTAAGATGAAAGTAAGATTGCCTAACTTGAGGAACATTAAGATACTCCAAGTGAAGTGATCAATGATATGAGTAAAACCAAGAGCAGCAACGCCCATAAAATACCACCATCTCCCTCAAGGATTGTGACCAAACCAAATATCAATTGACCTAAGAGTTGATAGGCGGACCAAAATAGTTTGTAAGCCCATTCCAAGCTGAGTGTTTTCTTAATTATCCATAAGCTCTTACCGATTATTTTCCTGATTGCTCCTTCTTCAGGCAAATTGATGTAAGGTGGCGTTAAACCCAAGCGCCATACAAGGATAGTGACGATCGTGACAACCAGGGAGCTAATGAGGCCTCCCCACCAAAAGCCATGTGTAAGGACACCTGGCCAACCAATTAAACCAATGGCGATGTCGGCTTGAATAATTATGATCAAGCCGAGAGGATACACGATCTTTGCCCAAGCATCCAAACCAGTTGCTGCTTCTCTTGCACTAAATATATGCCGCATATATCCAAGGATCAGCAGTGCATGTGAAAGGATCAATAAAACACTCCAAAGATTCAAGCCTTGACTGATCAATCCCTGCCAACCGGAGGCTGCAGGCGTGAATGGTATTGCAAGAATACCCAGGAGCCCGAGAAACAAGAGAAAACGCATGCGCCTAATGCGGGGTGAAAAAAGGAATAGCAGGCTTCCGGTAAGCAGTAATGCAACCCCCCAGGCCCGGCTGGAAGCAGGCTGTCCATTGATCACGCATGCAATGCTCAAAGATGCCAAGGCAACAATCCAATAGGGACGACCCTCGGTATCATCTTGCTTTGCGACCCACATACCTGCGCCATACAATGCGGCTAATGCGGTCATAGCTTGCAAGGGCAGAGACCAATAGGGTCTGATGCTGATTGTGTTTTTGGGAAGATAGGCAAGCAAACTTAAGCTTGAAGCCACTGGTGCAAGGCGTAAGAGGCTCCCTGCACCTCTTTTGGGACTGGGTTCATTTAAGAAAGCAAGATTTAATGGCAGGACGCCAAGCCGCAAGCCTGCTGCGATAAGAAAATAAACCGCTGCTCTGGCGGGGATGTGATTAAGATCAAAGGGACCACTTTCAAGCCAGCCTACCATGGTTGCCCAGATGAACATAATGACGCTTAAAAGGCGCACACTGTAGGATAGAACGATACGCTTATTAAATTTCCCGGAGTGTTGCCCTGAGAGATTGTAGATCAATTCAATGAGATCTACAAAGGTCCAAGCCAAAACCATCGTTAATGGATTTCCAGCCATGAGCGCCAGCAAATTGATAGCTGTGATCGCCATGCTAGTTGCCCATGTTCTTGGGCTGGAATCCAGCCTAGTTCTTGCTGAATCTGTCAGAATGACCGCCAGGGTAAGCGTGATCAGACACAATGCATAAGGCCAGGATTGATAGTCCAATATCAACATTGGAGAACCGAAGAATAAGGGTTCGGGTTCCCATTTGATTAGGAATAATGCGCTTGGTAAATACAGTCTCAGAATGATGACTATCAGCCACGAAACGAAACAAGATCCTGCACCAATCAGCCAGGTAATAGCAATATTCGGCTTGGTCTGATTAATGATGGTAATGACCAACGCGGCAATAAATAAGAATATGATAGGTAGGATGATCAGCACGATATTGAGGAACCTTTCATCTGCTGCTTATAGTACATCGCCGAATTTCCGTATCTGGTATTTACCAAGACCAGGTTTTCCATACCATTTACCGCTGTCTACGATCTTATGACCGCGTAAAAAGACCGTCTCAGGATAACCTTTTATTATCCAATTTTCATATAGGTTGTAATCTGTGCGGTGGTGGGCGACATTTACCCCGTAGCACATCTCAATGTCAGGATTCCAAATGGCAATATCAGCGTCTGAGCCCGGTAAAAGTGTACCTTTTATCGG
>JAUXFJ010000130.1 GCA_030620065.1 Anaerolineaceae bacterium | reverse complement strand
GATATCCGCCGCATTCAATCGATAAAAGTAGGCGCGGAGATCAAGGGTATCCGTGTCAGAGTGCGCGTGGTCAAGAATAAAGTTGCTCCTCCTTTCCGTACTGCTGAATTCGACATCATGTACAATGAAGGCATCTCAAAATCCGGTATCATTCTCGACTTGGGTACCGAGCTCGATATCATCGATAAGCGAGGTTCTTACTACTCTTACGGAGATGTACGCCTTGGTCAAGGACGCGAAAATTCAAAGGAATTTCTCAAACAGAATCCCGAATTATTTACAGAAATCGATAATGTGATCCGCCAGCAAGCACTCAGCGGGAATATAGCCAACCCTTGGGATGAAACTGAAGAAGAACCAATAGAGGAAGAAACCAGCAAAGAAGTGGATGAGCAATAAAGATTCAGTTTCTAAGCCATTTAGATACGCTCTTTTCTTAATAACCTTTATATTGATCTGGGGATTGAGCTGCAAAGTTGCTGCAAGCGTGCAATCCCCTGACCCTTTAACCCTTATATCCTTATTCATCGCGCCCACACCAAGCTCTTCCGCTATCTTACACATTCCTTTTCTGTCACCGGAAAAATCTGGCAGCGACTAAAGCACATGACAAGCCTTCTCACCTGATGGCCAAGCTTTTGGGGAACCCATTTACATGTTAATCACCGTATCTGAAGAAGCTGACCCACTCCCGTAGCTTTAAAGCAAACAAGGCAGCCAGTGGCTACCTTGTTAAATTAATTGCTAAGCTTTTAGGTACCCTCTTCCCAAGAGTTTAGATACTTAATTTGCTCATCAGTAAGGACATCGAGTTTTATTTTCATCGATTCCAATTTCAGACGGGCGATCTCGCGATCAATCTCTTCCGGAACTGCATAAACTTTCTTTTCAAGTTTATCCGCATTCTTGACCATATATTCAGCGCTGAGTGCCTGATTAGCAAAGGACATATCCATTACACTGGCAGGATGCCCTTCAGCAGCAGCCAAATTGATCAGACGACCCTCGCCTAAAATATGAATGGCACGCCCATCTTGCATTCGATACTGCTCAACAAATGGTCGTACAAGCCGTTTTTCCACCGCCATTTCTTCAAGAGCCGGGATATTGATCTCCACATTAAAATGGCCAGAGTTACCAACGATGGCGCCGTCTTTCATAACCTCAAAGTGCTTTCTATCGATAACATTCAGGTCCCCGGTCAAAGTAATAAAAATATCACCGATTGGAGCTGCTTCTGCCATTGGCATCACGCGGAAACCATCCATTACAGCTTCCAAAGCCACCATCGGATCGATCTCGGTCACAATCACATTCGCGCCCATACCCCGCGCCCGCATCGCAAGACCACGCCCACACCATCCGTAACCAGCAATCACAAAAGTCCTTCCTGCAAGGAGGATATTAGTTGCGCGGATGATGCCGTCAATTGTTGATTGCCCAGTGCCATAGCGGTTGTCAAAGAAATGCTTTGTCATTGCATCATTGACAGCAATAACAGGGAAGGTCAAAGCACCATCCGCTGCCATCGCGCGCAGTCGGATAACACCTGTTGTGGTTTCTTCGGTACCGGCGATAACATCTTTGAGTTGCTCACGACGCTCCTTGTGCAATGAGCTAACCAAATCAGCCCCGTCATCCATTGTAATCTGGGGTTTATGATCCATTGCCGCACGTAAATGTTTATAGTACGTTGTATTATCCTCCCCCTTGATTGCAAAGGTCGGTATCTCGAAATGAGAAACCAAAGAAGCAGCTACATCATCTTGTGTAGAAAGGGGATTGGAAGCGGTAAGAACAACATCTGCGCCACCAGCTTGTAAGGTGCGCATTAAATTAGCTGTTTCGGTAGTAACATGCAGACAAGCAGACATGCGAATGCCTGCCAAAGGCCGCTCTTGCTTAAAACGCTCCTGAATGGTCCTCAAAACTGGCATTTCGCGTTCCGCCCATTCAATCCTGCGGCGGCCGCCTTCTGCTAGTTTTGTATCCTTAACATCGTAATTATCCATTAACAACCTCCAATATTGTTATTCGCTTAATATTTTAAATGAACCTAAAGTATAGCATTCAATGCACCATGATCGTCAAAGTTCTGACGAAACCGTTTAATAAATTCATCAATCGTAAAGCTGTGATTTTGAGTGCCATTTTGCTCAAGGCAATACGTGGCTGCGAGTGCTCCCATTTCACCACATAATTTCCAATCCCAACCTTCGGAATAACCGCGCAGAAATCCTGCTCGATAAGCATCGCCAACGCCTGTAGGGTCGGCTACCTTCTGCGGAGGAACAACGGGCACCGAATGTACATCGCCGTCCGCATAAATCTTTGAGCCCTTTTCGCCCAAAGTGATTACAGTAAATACGCTAGAGTCAAGAATCTCCTTATCGCTCATACCAGAATGCTTCTGGAGCAGCTGAAATTCATACTCATTCACAAATAGAGCATGCGCCCCGGAAACACCCATTTGCAGATCTTTTCCTTCTATCCGAATAATCTGTTGGCTGGGGTCAAAGAGATATGGGATTCCCATCTGCTGACATTCTTTGGCGTACTTTATCATCGCAGCTGGATCATTGGGGGAGATCACCACAAAATCATCATCTTCTAAATCTAGATCAAGTAAAGAGATATGGGCAGCATCAGACATCGCTCCAGCATAAAAGCTCGCAATTTGAGCATTGGAACGGTCAGTGTTAGCAAAAAAGGATGCTGTAAACTTATCCGCACTGATACGTACTGCACCCGTATCTACGCCAACAGCCTCCAGCGCCTGACGATATTCCCCAAAATCCTGACCAGCTGTAGCAACAAGTCGTGGATTCGCGCCCAACAGCGCCAACGTATAAGCAATATTCGCACCAACCCCCCCTCTTTGGCGAATCATTTCATCAACAAGAAAAGAAAGGCTGATCGAATCAAGATGATTAGGAAGAATATGATCCTTGAAATAGCCAGGGAATTTCATCAGGTAATCATAAGCAATTGAGCCAGTCAAGACTATATTCATCTCATCCTCGTTATGCTTGCATAATTTGTGAAAGGTTCTTATAAAACGGTGGGTATACGATCCCCTTTTCCGTTATCAGGCCAGATATTAAGCGATGGGGTGTTACATCGAATGCGGGATTACGCGCGCTTGCATCCGCCGGGCAAACCTGCCTATTATGATACTGAATGTCTAATACTTCATCTCGGTCGCGTTCTTCGATATCAATTGCATCCCCACTTTGTAAGGATAGATCTACTGTTGAAGTTGGAAAAACAGCATAAAGGGGGATGCCATTATCATAAGCTGCCAGAGCTAGCATATAGGATCCGATTTTATTCGCCACATCACCATTTGACGCCACACGGTCTGCACCAAAAAAGACCTTTTGCACTTGCTTGGTGCGCATGAGAAAACCAGAGGCACCATCTGCAATCACGTCATATGAAATTCCATATTGGCTTAGCTCCCAAGCCGTCAGACGAGCACCTTGTAAGCGCGGTCGTGTTTCATCTACAAACACATGGATCTTTTTCCCTTGTTCATGTGCCAAACGAATCACACCCAACGCTGTTCCCCAGTCAACTGTAGCCAAAGCCCCGGTATTGCAGTGATGGACTATATTATCTCCATCCTCGATCAAAGCAGCCCCGTAAGCCGCCATCTGTTTATTTATAGCCACGTCTTCATCAGCCATACACTTGGCTGATGATAATAAGGCTTCCTTAACATCAGAAATATCTCCTTCAACCTGGGCAGCTTCAGCCAGCATTTTACTGACCGCCCATGAAAGATTAACCGCCGTGGGTCTTGCCTCATTTAATATTCGCCCAGCCAATTCAAGATCATCTCTTAAATCAGAAATTGATCTCGCCTTAGAATTCAGAGCAGCCAATGCCATACCGAATGCGGCTGCAATGCCAATCGCTGGCGCACCTCGCACCACCATAGTCGAAATAGCCTTGGCAACTTCTTGATAATCGCTGAAAGCTAATATCTCGAATTGAGCAGGTAATATGCGTTGATCGATCATCTTTAATTGTTTTTGTTCATCATCCCATGTTATCGTTCGCATATATCCCTTCCCATAAAAAGACGCCCATGTGGGCGTCGCTATTCTGGTGTAGATGAAGTCTATCATGGCTTAGTCGGTTTGTCAAAACATTGACATATTAAGTTTATTACATTATAAAATCTGCATGAGAAACCCCAAACACCTGATTCTCAAACAAGCATTAATGATATTTATCATAACCCTAACTGCATGCTCAAATACAATTGCAATTCCTGCAACCCAGGCAATCATAGATACCGCAACTGCAATCCCCTCGCCCACAACTCTACCTACACCCATCCATTCACCGACTCCTGAGCCTGAGGTTCGCATAAAAGAGGGTGATCAGGCTTTATTCTTTGCAGATTTTGAAACCGCTATCTCCAGTTATAAGGTTGTCCAGGAGCAATCTTCAAATCCTGAACTGCAAGCAGCAGCTGCATTTGGTTTAGGTCACGCCTATTATAAAGCGGACAACATCCCCCTCGCCTTGGATACATTGAGAAATTTGATCCAACAACATCCCAATGATATCAACGCAATTCGAGCAAATTTCCTTTTAGGCGAAATATATACGCAGCTACAGCGCTATGATGAAGCACTTCAATCGTATTCAGCATATGTTGAACAACGTCCCGGTATCATCGATGCTTATGTTTATGAGCTAATCGGAGATATTCATTTCGATCAAGGCAACTATGCAAATGCAATTCACAATTATCAATCTGCATATCTCGCTCCCCAACTGGGTAGCAGCCAGCAGTTAGCAGTGAAAATTGCCCGTGCCTATGATGAAAATGCTGAAGATGATATCGCATTAAGTCTTTATCAAGATATCTACTTTAATACAACAAATGAATACACAAAAGCTCAAATGGACCTGCTCATGGGTAGGATCTATTATGCAAACGAACAGTTCGACTTAGCATACAAAAGATTCCAGGATGCAGTAGACAATTTTCCTCATACCTACGATTCCTATACCGCTTTGGTTACGCTGGTCAATGACGGGCAAGAAGTAGATGAATTACAACGCGGCATGGTCAATTATTTCGTCGGACAATATAGTTTGGCTATTGAAGCATTGAACCGCTATCTGAAAGAAGAACAAGCCGATATCCCATCCGCACTATATTATAAGGCGCTGGCAACCAGAAGTTTGGGCGTCAACAACTATCCCTTTGGTTCAGATGAACGCAATAAAGCTAATCAACAATCCGGGACACCGGAAGATATAGAAGCTATTGCACTTTGGGAACAGATCATTCAGGAATATCCTGGCAGTGCTTTCTTTATTG
>JAUXFJ010000026.1 GCA_030620065.1 Anaerolineaceae bacterium | reverse complement strand
GTCAATAAACAAACCGCTATCACACGTGTGAAAGCGGCTGGGGCCAAGCTTGCAACTGTGGAAATGTTGCTTTTTGAGATGCTGCGCGATGCAAGGCACCCGGCGTTTAAAGCTGTCGCAAAGATTATCAAATGATTTAAAAAATATCCTGGTTGCGCTAAAAGTTATTGGTGCCTGAAAATCCTTCATTCTTATACAATAATCTCCAATTAAGAAGTCAACTCCCCCAAAATATATATTTGGGGGGTTTTTTGATTATTAGTACTCACGTACCAAGTACAAATAGAAATCGGTACATGTGGCAGATGCAATTAAGCTGTAGAAAGGATATAACAGTATTGAACGGTCATTTGGATTTGAAAGGAGCAAGGCGATGAATAAAAAAATATTTTATATCCTCTTTATCTTTGTGTTGAGTGCATTATTAACGGGTTGTTTCCCGTTGGCGAATATGAATAAGCAACCTGATGGGTTGACTGCCGAAGAGCTAGCACGTCTGTATGTAGCTCAAACGATGACAGCCATAGAAGCTGAAGGACAAAACAATGGTAACTTGACTGTAGCTGATCTTGGAGGAATTGCATCTGAGAATCTGGAGCAAACTCCGCAGTTGCCCGCGATAGCGACTGTGACCCCTACGCCAACAGTAACCTTGATGCCAACGCTTGCTGTGCCGATGGCAAGGGTGAGTGTGGATACAAATTGCCGCACAGGGCCAGGAAAAATCTACGATTGGATAGGTGCTTTGATGGTTGGCGAGAGGGCGGAAGTAGTTGCACGGTCAGCAGATGGTCTGTATTGGGTGATCAAGAACCCGGATGCAGCGGGTGAGTGCTGGATTTGGGGACAACACACCACTGTAGAAGGTCCAATGGCTGGTTTGACTGTTCGTATGCCGCCAGCGACCCCTACGCCTACGGTCAATTGGTCAGGCATATGGACGGCATACTTTGGTATTATTCCGGGACCCCTCACAAGTGTTACATTGACCTTGACTGTCTCAGGCAACAATGTAGATGGATTTTTCTTATACATGAGCGATACGATTACTTTTCACGGCACTCTCAGCGGAGATAAAACGACAGTGACTGGGACATGGGAGAATCTTCCTACAACTGGCACATTCGAATGGCGCATGCTTGGAATGGATCAATTTATTGGCAACGCGGATGGGACATTGGCTTATTGTGCTGAACGTAGTGGTGCTGGCCAGCCCTCACCATGTATGGGACCTTAAGGGAAAGGTTGTATATATAACAAGAACGAGGAAGATTGTGTTCTTCCTCGTTCTTGTTTCTTGGCAAGTGAGATATGTGCCGCATGTGTCTTACAAGCTGATTGGTGTAGAGAATTACTTATCTTTCGCAACCAGCCCGTAACGCAGGGCTAGAACAGCTGCCTGAGTCCGGTCTGAGACATTTAGTTTTGTAAATATGGTGCTGAGGTAGTTACGCACTGTCCCCTCAGTCAGGAAAAGCTGCTGTGCGATCTGTGCATTTGAAAAGCCCTTTCCAAGCAAGTTGAGTATTTCAAGCTCTCGTTGACTGAGTTTCTCGGCAAGATTGCTTTTTGATCGTGGGGTGGATTGTGCTACTTGACTAAAGAGTTTTCCCGCAACTTGTGGGTCAATAGGGGTTTTGCCTTCATAGACATCACAAATTGCTTTGACAAGCGTTTCCTGATCCGTATCTTTGAGCAAATAACCGGCTGCACCAGCGCGGATGGCATCAAAAACCCATTCGTCAACATCGTAAGTTGTCAGCACCAGGACACGCACATTGGGGTACTTTGCAAGGATCTTGCGCGTCGCTTGTACGCCGTTCATGTGGGGCATCTTTAGATCCATTAGTATCACATCCGGTTGGGTCTGAGGAACCAGATCAAGCGCATCAGCGCCATCAGTAGCCAGTCCCACAACTTCAAGGTCAGCATCTGCTGAGCTGAGGATTGTATTCAAGCCTTCACGTACCACTACCTGGTCATCACAGATTAATACGCGGATCATGTTAAACTCCTACAGTAAAAATAACGCTTGTGCCACTGTTCACCAGGCTTTGAATGATGCATTGCCCACCAACTAGCTCGGCGCGTTCTTGTAAGCCTCGCAGCCCGAAGGAAGCAGCCGCATCGATTTTAGAAAGATCAAACCCCTGACCATCATCGGTTATTTTTAATGTGAGCAAATTATCTTTCTGTTGTAAAGTGGCATTGATTTGTGTAGCTTCTGCATGGCGTACGATGTTTTCCAGAACCTCTTGGGCGATGCGGTATGTGGCTTGAGCTTTATCAGAAGTAATATTGGTCACAGTCTGGGGGAGGTCAAGCGTTAATGTTGCTCCACAACGTTCAGCAGCAGTTGTTGTTAATTCTTTCAGTGCCAGGCATAACCCCAAATCTTCAAGGGGGGACGCACGTAGTGCCTGAAAGGAGCGACGCGTCTCTGTTAGTCCTGCGCGTGTTGTCTGGATGGATTCCTCAAGTTTCAGTTTTGCCTCACTGGAGTTATGTTGCCAGAGAGAGCGTACAGCTTCGAGCTGTACAGCCAGGGCGCTTAGCGTATGGGCGACAGTATCATGAAGTTCGCGCGACAAGCGGTTGCGTTCACGGCTGATTGTCAATTGTTCCAGTGTAGATGCATAGCCAATCAGGCGTTGATTAGCTATGTTTAGATCTGCATGTTGTTTGCGTTGTTCTTGCATCATATTTGTTACCAAATAACCGGCAAGCAAAAAGGATGCCGTGCGGACAAAGATTACCGCTAAAAAACCTAGTGCAGGTATACCATAGTGGTGTGTAATTAAGAGGCCTATGGCAGCGTCAAATGAGGCAGTTGCAAAACAATAAATGATCACTTGTTTATAATGGTACTGCCATGAAATAAGGATCAGCGGTATAAAAAGGATTGGAATTAACTGCCAGGATGTCAATAAAAAATTAATGTTTATAAAGTCAAGTGGAATTGCTATGTTTTTGTTTGGAGTGTTCAATATCAGCAGGAAATCTAATTGTGGGTTGACCCGCAGGAGGGTTGTATAGTAAAACCGTAGGATGGGACCAAGCGATGCCAGGATCAGTGCCAATCGAAAATAGACTTTATTGAACCTAACTTGGAACCAATCCCAGTATAGGATTAGTAATACCAGCATCAGATCAAAGGGGATAACCCAAATATGAGAAAACTTAAATCCAGCAAATCTCGGGCGAATCAAAAAAGAAACGCTGGAGATAAGCATGATAAAGAATTCAAGCCAGGTTAATCTGCGGAAAGCCTGCATGAGGCCTGGTTCGAGGCTGTTTTGTTTTTTCATGCTCTCATATTAACATATTTTCTCTTGAATCGAAGATGATTGTAGTTATTAATGTATATGACAACTGTCATCTATGCATGTGATTATGCTCATTATGTTTAATTATTTATAGCACTTGGTAATACAAGTATAATTTTGTTATGCTAAGTAAAAATGGAGGTAGAAATGTCGGAAAAAACAAAAACAAAAGGTAAAAAGACTTGGCTGTATGTTGTCTTTACTATTTTGGCTGTCATTATTGTGACAGGCGGAATAGTAATATATTTGAGAATCAGTCAGAATGCGGAGGCCCAGGCAACAATTCAAGGCTTGGACACGGTTGTGTATGGCACGGGTTCATTGAGTGCCAGCATAAGCGGGACTGGCACAGTGCGAGCTGATCAAATAGCCACACTTGCCTGGAACACAAGTGGTACGGTTGGAGATGTTATGGTGGCTTTAGGGCAGCCCGTAAAGAATGGTCAAGGACTGGTCGCTTTAGATGAAAGTTCTTTACCTATAGACATCTTGCAAGCGCAAATAGATAAAACCAATGCTGAGAAGTCTTTGGAAGATCTCTATAATAACGCTGGTTTGCAATTGGCGCAGGTTCAGCTTGATCTCATCACGGCTGAAAAGAATCTTGATGATATGGCGACTGATCGCGCGATTATGAATTATCAGCGGTGCACGGATGAGCGCACTGAAGAACTTCAGGATGAATATGATGACGCATTGTCGATGCATGATCGTTTTCCCAATGCTCAAACCCTCCAAGCGGTTGATACTGCGTTGGCAAACTTGAATTACTGCCTGGCGGGTTACACTGAAGAAGAAGTCGCAGAGGCTGAAGCCAGGGTTACCCTGGCTGAGGAAAGAGTAGCCGACTTGAAGCTGAAGGTCGAAACCCTGAAAGATGGACCTGACCCTAAGGACGTTACAGTGCTTGAAACACGTCTGGCGATCGCCAAGGCGCGGCTTGCCAAACAAGTGGTTGAAGCACCGTTCGATGGCATCGTTACAGCACTTTATATTCAGCAGGGAGATGTCGTCTCAGCTGGTATGAAGGCGGTGCAGTTAGCGAATCTATCTGAGCTGTATTTGGATGTTCAAATCTCGGAAGTCGATATTCCATTAGTAAAAATTGGTCAGAACGCAGAGCTGGTATTTGATGCCTATTTTGAGGATACTTATAAAGGCGAAGTGACCGAGATCGCTCCGATTGGTACGGAGATCCAGGGGGTGGTGACTTACACAGTGACAGTTAAAATGCTTGATGGAGTTGATACGATTAAGTCCGGCATGACCGCAGCTGTGAACATTATTACCGAAGAGAAGACTGGCGTTTATATTTTGCCTAACGAAGCTGTTACCACGGTTGATGGCGTTGATACAGTTTATGTGCTACGGGAAGGTGTACCCGTGGCCGTGGAAGTTACAGTTGGTGTGTATTCAGATACTGATATAGAAATTCTTGCTGGTGATATTCAGGATGGCGAATTAATTGTGATCAACCCTCCAACGAGCCTTCTCGGTTCTATGACGGAAGGTGGATTTCCTGGGGGTGGTTCGATGCCCGGATTCATAGGAGGTCATTAGAGAATGTCTAAGGAAACAAGCGTCATCCGTGTGAATGATCTGAAAAAGATCTACCAGATGGGTGAGATTGAAGTGCATGCCCTGCGCGGGGTAAGCTTCGAAGTCAAAACCGGTGAGATTGTCGCTATCATGGGGCCCTCAGGCTCCGGCAAGTCCACGCTGATGAATATGATCGGATGTTTGGACTCCCCGACCAGTGGTGAGTATTATCTAGACGATGAATTGGTCTCTGATCTCAAAGATGATGAACTTGCTATTGTTCGTAATCATAAAATTGGGTTTGTTTTTCAGAAGTATAACCTTTTGCCGCGGGCAACGGCATTAGCACACGTTGAACTACCGCTGCGTTATGCCGGTGGCAATGGTAGCCGCAAGGCGAAGGCACGAAAGGCGCTGGAAGATGTTGGTTTGGAAGATCGTATAAACCACAAACCCAATGAACTTTCTGGTGGACAGCAGCAGCGCGTTGCTCTTGCCAGAGCGATTGTCAACCAACCCTCGATCATCCTGGCGGATGAACCGACGGGCAACCTGGATACAAAGTCTGGTGAGGAGATCATGGAGCTGTTGTTGTCGCTCAATAAATCACACGGTACTACCTTGATCATCGTGACGCATGACCCAGATATTGCAAAACACGCTGAACGCATTGTATATTTACTCGATGGGTTGATTGAGGGCGGGGAGCGTGTAAAATGAAACTTTTGCAGGCAATTAAAGAAGCTTTTATCAGCATTAATGCCAATAAAACGCGTGCTTTTTTAACAATTTTGGGCATAGTTATTGGGGTTGGATCAGTGATCGCGTTGCTCTCTATTGGTCAGGGGGCGGAAAGTGCTATTACGGGTCAGATTGAAGGCATCGGTACCAATGCGGTTTATATCATGCCGGGCAACGATACTGAGGATGTAAAGAATCCAAAACCGTTGACCTTAAGTGATGCCGATGCATTGAGCAATCGCAATCGTGCGCCCTCGATCGCTTATGTATCACCGATAGTGATGGGGAATGCTGAGTTGACTTACAGCGGCGAAAGCATCAATACATCTGTGATGGGTATAACGCCGGCGCATAGCATTGTGCAGAACATCAAGGTTTCGGAAGGGTTATTCATTAGTCAAACACAGGTTGATGGACGCTCGGCGGTTGTAGTTGTTGGACCTGATATTGCAGATGAGATCTTCGGAAAACATACCGGTGTGGTTGGGAAGACCTTACGGATTAATGGTTACCCCTACCGTGTGATCGGTGTGACTGAGGCTAAGGGTGGAAGCAGATTTAATAACCCTGATACTAATGTATTAGTCCCCATCTCTACAGCACAGATGCGCATTATTCGCAGTAACACGCAAAATGAGGTTAGTTTTATCATTATTCAAGCAAAAGATAGTGATAGTGTGGATGCGGCGATCAAGGAAACTAACACAATTTTGCGCGAATCGCACCATACTCAAGTGCGAAAACCTAATGATTTCACTATCACTAATCAGCAAGATTTCCTTTCTGTTGCGCAGTCGATCACTGGGGTTTTGACAATTTTCCTCGGCGGCATCGGGGCAATCTCCTTGCTGGTCGGCGGAATTGGGATTATGAATATCATGCTGGTCTCCGTCACGGAGCGCACGCGTGAGATTGGGCTGCGGAAGGCATTGGGAGCCCGAAAATCTGACATCTTGATGCAGTTTCTGACTGAATCCGTATTATTAAGTTTAATTGGCGGGGTTATTGGAATCCTTTTTGGCTGGCTAATTTCAATCGTGGTTGGTGTGATCGCAGTCAATGCAGGCACAATCCTCGAGCCGCAGGTGGGCTTGGATTCTATTCTATTAGCGACTTTGTTCTCAGCCGCGGTGGGTATCTTCTTTGGCTGGTATCCTGCCAGTCGTGCTGCAAATCTGGAGCCGGTGGATGCCCTGCGCTATGAGTGAGTATTTACTCAGCTTTAGTCTCATTACTAATCAATGTAGGGCGATTAGTGGCCAATGGGAGGGAGAGCGTGGGATAAGCGTCAGGCAAACGATCAAAATTTGATGTAGACTTACTCTTGAGCATTGTTTTCTCCTCCAATTTTACGAGCTGGGAATATCATTCCCAGCTCGTGATGATTTAATGTAAAAGAAGCAATTATGAATTAATAAGAAATATGCGATTATCGAGTATATGACAAACAAAATGCAGCCATCATAGCTGCATTTTGCTTGTTCGATTGTGGTGATATTCAATAACGCAATATGGCAGCGATGGCACCAGCTTCTTTCAGCGCATTATTCTCAGGGATAATAAGTACAGAAGCGTTCTTTTGCTTGGCTACCCGTACCGACATCTCTACAGCATCGTTGATCCTGATAAATGCGCCACTACAGAATGGACACAGCGCCAGGGCTTGGGTGGTCATAAATCCGCAGCCAGGGCAGCGGAAGCCATGTTCTGAGTAACTCTCCAGCACAAGCACTGTTTGTGCTTGACCGGTATGGATGGCGTTAAGTGTATCGTTCAGGCCGATGACGCCATTGCTGCCTTTGGCGGCAAGTATGATAGCCTGTTTGACCATTTTGCTCTGATGACCATGTTCAGCTTCTTTTGCGACCTGGAAAGCACGTTCGAGGATCTCGCTGTGGTCACTTGTCATACTTAAGGGGAAACTGGCTGCGACGAGTGACTGCCAGGATTTAGGCAGGCTTTCCTTGAAACGCACGATGTTATCATCGCTGCCACCGATCATGATGCGCCTTATATGCCTGGTCTTGAAAAAAGCACCTGCGTACTCGGCAATTTTGCCCATATTGCGATCGATGATATTTTCAATATTAGCGCTGCTGCTTGAACCGCCCTTCCTGCCGCGCACCGAAGACGCACCGCCACGTTTGATTTGTTTGATCTCCTCGCCTAGAAAGCCCCCAACTTCTTCTAGGCCGCCCAGATGGAACGAAAAGAGGCGCGCACCTTGTTTATCCACTAGGACGATGCCCCAATACCCGTAAGTCTCCATGATGTGGATCAGGGGTCGCGTAACGGGGCGCTCAGTTGTTTTGACCTGATCGTTAACGGGCACAGATAGCGGATAAGCCCGGAAAAAACCTTGATCCGCACAGGAGAACATGGCGAGGCTTTGACTTTTCCAATCGTAATTCATATTTGAATATTGCTCAATTGCTTGTACGTCTTTAGGGAGATCAACCGATTTCAGCATGTTGTGAAGGTGTAATTTAGCAACATCAATAGTGCCTTCGCTGGTCTTTGTGTTCAGGTAAAGGCTTAGTATTGGCCGTTCGGGTGTGAAGTCGAACAATTCTTGCAGGTCTCTTTCAGAGAACATAGCAACCTCCTGAGATGCTTATAGATGAAAAGAGTTTATGGGTGCTTCCCAAGCGTGATGGTGATATCTGCCTAATCTTCATAAACTTACCTTCCTAATTCACTACAAATCTATTTATAAAATGCGGAGATGATCCTAGTTTTTCTAATCTCTGCGGTAAATTACCTTTAGGTTTCTGGCACAAGTATAAAGCGGGAAGCTCTTGAAAGTTTCAATGTTACTGTAAGTAGATTTTAGGGTGTTGATATACAGGTGATGCAATTTTCGTTTGTTATCGACCCCCGATTGACAGTCCGTTTCAAGTTGGCTTTTGATTTTATCCATACATCTGAATATGATTTTGTATTGCATACTTTCATTCTATACAAAATAGGATAGAGATGTCAAGTCGATTTTGAAGGAGTTTATCTGATTCTTACAGAATATAAGTTTTCCGTATATTTTTCCTCGTTTGCGTGGATATCTCCCTCATTGGGGCAAACTGACCATAATTTATGATAATATTATATGGTACGGTGTAATCTCAGGTTGACGATACTGGAATCTATAATATATCCCTTAGTTCTTAGAGAAAAGGAGAAATACATGTCATATTCACATATAAATTCGAAGGGGAAGAAATATTTCCTGCACAGCAAGACAATAAAACGCGCGAGTGGCAAAGAGACAACGCTGTACTTCTTTGCAGGCGATTTGCGACCTGAGTTTTCCGTAGATGAGGTGCCTGCAGGAAAAATAATTGCTGAATTAAAATCAGGATTGCCTGTACTGAAGAATATCAAATAACAAACTATAAGTTATAAGATAGAATAATTGCAAACTGGTTGTTAAAATAAATAAATCAATAAGACGCGTTTGTTACGCGTCTTATTGATTATCTATACCATATGAACCCTTTCTTGACGCTGAATCCTTCTTGTGCTAATATCTTATTGTTGTGTGAGTCATATATGTTGTATAATTAGCATAGGATACATATAATTAAGTGTTGCAACTTGGATTTGTTAAGGAGAAGAACAAATGCCTAAAAAAATATGGTCAACTTTGATTGTTGGCTTGATCTTTTTACTGCTTTTTACAAGCTGTGAACGACCTGCTTCAACTGTACCAGTTGGTACACCAAGCGGTGTAGATGCTTTTCCAACGCCTCTGCCTGTTGATCAACAAATATTGGACTCAACGCAGACCGCACAGGCTTTGATGGAGCAGTTTAATCAACCAACACCAACTTCAGGGGAAGTCCCCGCTGAGACCGTAACCGAGGAAGCCACGCCGTTGCCTTCACAAACCTCAACCCCCACGGGGATGCCCCCAACACCGATTGTCACTTTACCAGCTACATATACACTCCACGAAGGCGAGTTCCCATACTGTCTGGCAAGGCGTTTTGGTATTGATGTAGCCGATATCCTGGCTGTCAACGGATTAACCGAGTCGTCCTTGTTATCCGCCGGGATGAGTTTGATAATGCCGCAGAACAGCACTTGGCCAGGCGGAGAGCGTGCACTGCATGCGCACCCAGATACTTATACGGTAAGCTCCGGAGAGACGGTTTACAGCATCGCCTGTTACTACGGTGATGTGACGCCTGAGGCGATTATTGCTGTGAATGGATTACAGGAACCCTATACGCTTAAGGCTGGTCAGGTCTTACAGATACCTTAAGGGGGTTCGAATTTGGTAATGTAATTTCCAATTACATACGCGAGGAGCCACAGCTCCTCGCTTTTTTTGTTAATATTTTATTTGTTTTAGTAAGGCAGATCTTTAAGGCGGGTATAATAGCTTAAAGCCACAATAAAGGAAAATTGGATGGGTGAATATAAGATTCTGGGGCGCGATAAGATGCTAGAAAGTCACGCCTTCGACATTGAAAAAATCCATTATGAGCTCCCAAATGGACGCAAGCGTAGTTATGACCTTGTTGACCATAGCGATGCGGTCACCTTAGTACCGATCAGTGAATCGGGTGAGGTTTATTTTGTGCGCCAATACCGTGTTGGGGCGGAGTCAATGATCTTGGAGCTTCCTGCAGGTGTGCTTGACCCGGGAGAACCCCCAATCGATACTGCAAAGCGTGAACTCAGGGAAGAGATCGGTATGGCAGCTGATGATGTGGTGGAAATTGGTAAATTTTATACATCACCGGGTTATTCCAATGAATTCATGACAATTTTTCTTGCAAGGGGCTTGTATCCCGCCCCGCTCAAAGCAGATGATGATGAATTCTTAGCAGTCGAGCACTACCCGCTGGAGCAGGTTTTTGAAATGGTCAGATCAGGGGAGATACAAGATAGTAAAAGCCTGGCTGGGTTGCTATTGGCGCTGCCGTATCTCAAAGAAGGATTATCATCATTAGGTTATTAGTTCCACAAGATTATCCAGCTGGTCAAATGAAGGTTTCACACGTATATGTATTGGAAGTGTTTTATAATATATGACATGACTTTGAGGCAAAGAGGAGAAATATAACTATATTACTTGGGAAATTAACGATAGAATTATTAATTGGATTAATATAGACCAATCCACAGGTTATTATTTGGGGTTTTCCCTTGATAGATCTGCGACATTGTGTTTTGATAAATGAACTATTAATTTCAAGAAGAGGAGTTTTGTATGAAGCGTGAAATGGTAATGACAGATGCCAATGAGGCTACTGCATACGTTGCCTATCGATTGAACGAGATTGTGGCGATCTACCCGATTACCCCGTCTTCGCCAATGGGCGAATATGCTGATGCCTGGGCAGCAGCAGGTATTCCCAATATTTGGGGGACTATCCCAACCGTAATGGAGATGCAGTCTGAAGGCGGCGCGGCCGGAACTGTACACGGTGCCTTACAAGCTGGTGGCCTGACGACAACTTTTACAGCATCGCAGGGTTTATTATTGATGATACCGAATATGTACAAGATCGCCGGCGAGCTGACCCCGGCAGTATTTAACGTTAGCGCTCGCTCAGTTGCTGCGCAAGCCCTTTCTATTTTTGGTGATCATACGGATGTGACCGCTACGCGGGCAACAGGTTTTGCTTTGTTGGCTTCTTGCTCTGTGCAGGAAGCGCAGGATATGGCCGTGATTGCCCAAGCTGCGACTCTGCGCTCGCGTGTTCCTTTCTTGCACTTCTTTGATGGTTTCCGTAGCTCTCATGAGATCAACAAGATTGAACGCCTTAGTGATGATACATTGCGAGCTATGATTGACGATGACCTTGTTATCGCCCACCGTGGGCGTGCGCTTTCCTCCGATCATCCTG
>JAUXFJ010000010.1 GCA_030620065.1 Anaerolineaceae bacterium | reverse complement strand
GCGGTGTTGGGCGGTCACACACACCTGCGAGTCAATTTCCGGGTGGCGCGAGAGTTCATGCACAACCGGTGCCATTTTGACCGCTTCAGGGCGGGTACCGAAGATGGTGAGCACACGCAGTTTGTTTTTCATGAGTTTATTATACTTGAGAGGCCCTGACTGAGGGCTATATTATTCCAAATGCAGCGTTTGACCGCATTGGGGACATTTTAGATCTTCAGACAGGAATGCGCTGCTGGTGATGACCTCTTCAAGCGGCTGAGGGGCTTTGAGCTTGACCCTCTGGCGCAGTAAGGTATGACAGTAGGGGCAGTGATCATATAAAACACGGGTGTAATCATTTTCAAAGCCAATTTTTGTCTTGAGTCTGCCTTCGCCGTCAGTTGCGTCGGGTTTGTTCTTTCCAAAGAAAATTGCCATCACGAGGAGGGCCAAGACCATTCCCGCTATGCCTATGATCCAGATCTTATCCATTGAAACGCTCTCCCAGGGTCCATATTAGGTATGGGGGAATTATAACCTCCAGAAGGTGAAAAAAAGGGGCTGCATTGGTTGATTAAAATTTGGCATCGAGGTGATCAATGAAATGTGGATGGCGCATCATGGATGCGCCCTGCGGAACTGGCCAAGCCGCGCTACTTTTTCCCTAAGCCTTTATAAACGAATCCGGCGGCTTCCCATTCTTCTTTATCCCAGCCGTTGACGGCGTCAAACACTATTTTTGCAGATGTGAGGGCGGCGATGTCTTGGGCTTCAAGCGCTTTGAACTGTTGATGGCCAACTGCCAGGACGATCAGGTCAGCATCGAACAGGAGCTTTTCGAGGTCCTTCTCATGGGGGATGCCGGGTAGATGCGCTTCGGGTTTGAAGGGTTCGTAAGCTTTGACCAGGGCGCCTTTAGCCTGCAAAAGGTGAGCCAATTCCACTGCGGGGCTTTCGCGCAGGTCATCCACATCGGGTTTAAATGCCAGGCCGAGGAAAGCCACCTTTTTATCCTGCAAGCCGCAGGCAGCTTTTTCAATCAACTGGCTCACAAATTCAGGTTGTGAATCGTTCACCTGGCGGGCTGTAAGGATAAGTTTTGACTTTTCAGGTGCGGCTTCCACAAGGAACCAGGGATCGACGCTAATGCAGTGGCCGCCAACGCCCACGCCGGGTTTCAATATTTCGACGCGCGGGTGGCGGTTGGCAATCTGGATGGCTTCCCAGACATCAATACCAAATTTGTCTGTCAGACGACAGAACTCGTTGGCAATCGCGATGCTGATATCGCGTGAGGTGTTTTCCATCAGCTTGACCATTTCTGCGGTTGTTGCATCGGTGAGGATGATCTCGCCTTTGACGAAATGCAGATAAAGGTCGCGGCCGGCTTCTGCAGAAGCAGAGTCAATGCCGCCGATGACGCGCGCGTTTTCTATCAATTCTTGCAGGATTTTGCCGGGCAGCACGCGCTCGGGTGAATAGGCCAGATAGAAATCAGAACCTGCTTTTAGACCGCTGCGCTCCAAAATCGGGGCGAGGATGTCTACAGTCGTGCGCGGGGGAGATGTAGATTCGAGAATGACCAGATTGCCACGCTTTAGATGTGGCGCGATGGAAGCTGCAGCAGCTTCAACAAAACGCATGTCAGCACGCTTATCTTCGTAAAAGGGTGTCGGAACTGCAATGATGAATGCGTCTGCAGGTTGCACCGCTTGCGAAATGGTCAAGTTGCCGGAAGTTAATGCCTTTTCAACAAGGCTGCGCAGACCAGGTTCAAAGATGTGGATCTTTCCGTTTTGAAGGCCACTGACGATCTCTGAATTGGTATCCATCCCTACCACTTCCAGGCCGTGATTTGCAAAAGTGCTGGCGGTTGGCAAGCCAATATAGCCCAATCCGAGCACGCAAAGTTTCTGTGTAGTCATCTGCAACTCCTGTAATGTAAGTTATGCTTGAAACGGTTTCCATTATGCCACATTTCAGGGTATTTGGGGCATGGATGAATAATTTCATCTGCATCCCTGTTTCCATGCTCGATGAGACTAAGAGCATTTATGCTATACTTTAGAACATGGAAAAGGATTGTGCCCTTTGGCCTGATTGGGCTAGCTTCCTGAAGCGTTGGGGGTTAACCAGGATTGCGTTAACCCTGCTTGACGGTGCCCGTCCTTTGGCGGTACTGTTCTCTCAAATGCTGTATATGGGACAAGTTTTTTTCGCGGCAGTGAGCACACATGGGCATGTCAAGGCGCTTGCTTCAGTTCTGGAAGAGGATGATACAGCGCGGGCCTTTGCTGACTTTTTGCGCAGGGATGCGGGAGAAATATGACGCGTTTGGCTGCATTGATCATGATAGGGGCAGCGGTTGTCCTGTTGGCGTTTTTCTGGCTGCTGAAGCGTAAAAACCCTTATGCGGGTTTACGGACCTTAGCGCCATTCAAGCCCTTGGAAAAAGCACGCCTGCAGGCGATTGAAGATGGCTCGCGCATGGTCATTATGTTAGGGAACAGTCTGCTCTCTCAGGAGGTCTCGATCAGCGGTATGGGTGGAATGCCCATCCTGAAGAAGCTTGCCGATCAAGCAGTTTTGGGTGACCATGCCCCGATCGCGATGAGCGGGGAAGGCAGCCTGGCCTGTTTGAGCCAGATGATATTGGCAGGCGCGTATCGGGATGGTTTGGCACCTGAACTATTTAGTAATGACCAATCCCAATTTGCCGGGGCAAGCCCATTTGCCTATTTGGCAGCATGTTTGGCGGAAGGCTTCGATGATAATAACTCAGCCCTTGTTCTGGCAGGGCATTTCAGGCCGGAGATGGTTCTACTGGCAGATTTGGCAGGACGCGAAGGCTTATTTTGCTTAGCTGATAGCGATGCACCGGGGGCACAGGCGCTCTTTTATGCCAGCACAATGCATACATTGATCGGCGAAGAGTTCTACGCTGGTGGGGCGAATCTAAGAATCCATCCATTGCAGGCCGCTTCGCTCAGAACGCAGGATGTGTTAAGGATATTGATCGCAGTTACGCTGATCGTGGGCGTGGCGCTGAAGCTTATGGGGATAATATAATGAAAAAGGTTCTTGCGATAATCACTGCTATTGGCGTGGGGCTTGCGGTTGTTATCGCATATTTCTTACGCCCTCTCCTGGACCCAATGCTGGAACTTTTGCTGCAGTGGGGTATTATCCTTGGCAGTGTGGCTGCTCTAGTGGGCATTATCAACCTGCTAATTACGCATTGGCATAAGATCAGGCAGAAGAAAGAACATTTCGTTTTCAGCTTTGTCGTTCTGTTGAGTTTTGCACTCAGTTTTATGGGCGGGATCGTCTTGGGCCCCCAGGACGAGACTTATATTCGCTGGCTGGCGGCTTTGCAGGTGCCTATTGAGGTTAGTTTAATGGCTTTATTAGCACTCACACTCACCTACGCAGGATTCCAGTTCTTCCGTATGCGCGGGTGGACTCCGCTTTCGCTGGCTTTTGGTATCAGTGCGCTGCTATTCTTAATCCTGGATATCGGATTTTTTCAGGCGTTGGAATTGCCCTTTGTAAATCAGATTATAGAATTCCTGGAGCACCTACCCCTGGCTGGCGGTCGGGGAATCTTGATTGGCATCTCACTGGGTGCTTTGTTAACTGGCTTGCGTGTACTGTTTGGCGTTGAGCGGCACTATGGTGAATAAATGGTAAACGAAGCGTTAATTTGTTCAAGTTGCGGGAATTCTAACCCGCCCGGAGCAGAAACTTGCTCAGAGTGCGGTATGCAGCTTGGGCTGGCGTCTGCCTTAAATGCTTTGAAAGCAGAAGATGATAAGGTTTCAGGATCATTATTTCCGGAAGCTGAAAAAGATCTTCCTGATTTATTGCGGGATTTGCACGAGGAAAATTCCAGTTATGTGCGAGCAGTTGAATCCTCTTCAGTGTCTCAATCCAGCGTTGTGGATGAGGGGTCAGGTCAAAAAGTTGAGCAGCCAGCAGAATCTAAAGCTGGAGAGGATATTCCTGAATGGCTCAAAAAAGTGCGCCAACGCGTTGGGGATGAGGGCGATGCCTATGGCGATCTGGTAAAGAAGGTCTCTGCACGCGATAGTAGTCTTGAAGAAGATGTAGATAAAGAGCTGCGCGGGCAGTTTGAGGATTGGATCGGACGCTTGCGTAGTGACGCCCAGCAGGAGGCTGCAAGAGATGGATTTGAGCCCCTGGATGAGGAAGGTTTGCAAGGCGAGATACCTGCTTGGTTAAGGCACTTGCGTGAAAGCAAGGGTGTTTTACCGAATTTACCTGAGGGGATGGATAGGTGGTCGACATCAGATGCTGGCGAGAAACTGCCGGATTGGCTTGGGGATACTGGCGAGGAGTCGCAGGCTGCCACAGGTAAGCTCAAGGCAGAGGGAATGCCGAACGGTACTGGGATAACCCAGCAGATCAGGTTGAGAGGTTCTGGAGAGCTTCAGGAGCAGCAGCCTTTAGCAGAGCAAGAACATAAGACCAATTTGGTCACTGAGTCGGAGGATTTGGGTGCACAAGCTGCTGATTTAAGTTTGGAGCTTGATGATATTACTCGTCAGATGCAGGTCTCACATGCAAGTCTGGGCGGCGCAACAGGTGGATTAAGCTCCCAGGCGGTGGAAGAGGGCTTTTGGGAAGAAAGGACTGAGCATCCGATGCTCAGAGTGGCACGCAGTCAACGGTCACGCGCAGAGTTACTCAAAGCGCTTGTGGCTGCTGAAGGCAAGCCTGCGGAGAAACAAGCCGCGCAGCGAAGGAGAAAAACCTGGCTTTTCCGTTTGTTATTGGCGCTGCTTTTGTTGACAGCTGTGATCTTCCCGTTTCTTAGCATCAGCAGTCAAACCCCGCAAACAGGCACGCTTCCGCTTGAAGCACAAGCTTTGATGGATAGTATCAATGCTCTTGAATCTGGTAGTCCTGTTTTGATCGTTACAGATTATCAGGCAGGGTTTTCAGCGGAAATGGAACAGGTTGCTGGTCTGTTAATCAGACATCTTGCCCAAAAGCAAGTTCAGATGGTATTGCTCTCGACTTATCCTGAAGGCGTCTGGTTAGCTGAGCGGCTATTGGACGTCAGCCTGACAGATGATGCGTTTTCCCAGGTACGCGAACAGGCTGTTAATTTAGGATTCCTGCCTGGGGGGCGCATAGGACTCTTGAGCTATGCGATCAATGCCCAGACGTCATTTGCGGAAGGGGTTTGGGAATCTTCAAACCTTGAAAGCGTCAATCATGTAAATGATTTCAGCATGGTACTGATCCTGGCGGATACTCTCGACAGTGCTCGTAGCTGGCTTGAACAAACAGGACCCAGCTTGATCGATACGCCCATGCTGATGGTCAGCAGCACGCAGGAAGCGGCAATGATGATGCCGTATCTTGATTCGGGGCAGTTGGCAGGGATGCTCTCTGGTTTACGGAATGCTGGACTCTACGAGGCCGCGCTGGGTGATACGGTCATGGCAAGTACTATCTGGAGTGCTTATCAGGCGGGTTTGTTGGTGATGGCGGCTTTGTTCTTGGTCGGTTTTGTGATTGGACTGGAAACAAACGCACGCACGAATCAAGAAGAGGAGCGGAAGAAGTGAGCATGGTGGATCTGATCATCGGTATCATCAGCTTTGCATTAACCGTCATGGTTTTTAGCTACATAATCGGCGATAACTTCTTCTTCCGCTTGGCTGTATATCTGCTGGTTGGCGTTTCAGCCGGTTATGTTGCTGCGCTGCTGTTGACCAGTGTTATTATTCCAAAGCTTATCCAGCCGTTATTCATTGGTGCAATGGAAACGCGGCTTTTAGCTCTAATCCCGCTTGTGCTCAGTGCAATGCTGCTGGCAATGCTTATTCCACGGTTTGTACGCATTGGAAGCATTCCTATGGCATATTTGGTGGGTGTTGTAGCCGCCTTGACCATCGGCGGCGTGACGATGGGGACGATCATCCCCCAGATGGTAGCAACCGTGAACCGATTTGCTCCAGCAGCACTTCTGGATGGAGAGGGGCAACCCTGGTTAAAAATTGTCGATGCAGTGCTTGTGCTGATTGGGACGATCACGTCATTGTTGTACTTTTATTTTGGAACCCGTAAAAAATCAAAAGGAGAAAATAAACAACCACAGCTGATCGAAGGGCTTGGGAAAATTGGTCAAGTCTTTATTGGAATTACGCTGGGGGCGCTGTTTGCGGGTATTTATTCAGCGGCGTTAGTGGCTCTGATCTCGCGCATTGCGGAGATTTGGGTTTTCTTCGGTAATTTTTTCAGGCTTTGAGGTTGAGATGACTGGATTAGCTTGCACATCTCTAATCAGTGTGGATATTGGCACACAGCATACCAGAGCCTGGTTGTTTGAAGCTGCTGAGGGTGTTTTCCATATCACAGCTGGATGTAAGGTGCCAAGCACGTTTACCGGTGGGGGGGATGTTCAAATGGGGGTTTGGAATGCACTTGAGAGATTACAGGTGCTCAGCCAGCGGCGTATTTTTGATAATGAGGGGCATTTCATTAACAATAGCCAAATCCCTGGTGTCGGTGTTGAAAAGTTTGCGGTGAGCCTTTCAGCAGGAGCGCCGATAAAGACAGCGCTGATAGGCTTGGCGGACGAAGCCTCAGTGGGCAGCATCAGACGTTTAGCAAGCATGTTTTATACACAGGAGAGCGCTGTGTTATCCCTGCGAGGTGGGTTGGATGCGGCGCATCAGCTTGAAGTCTTAGTCAGAGCTGACCCTGACCTGATCATTTTAGCTGGTGGATCAGATGACGGTGCATGTCAACCTGTGATAGAAGCAGCTGAACATGTCCGCTTGGCGTATAACTTGCTGCCAAGGGTCCACAAGCCACAAATCGTTTATGCTGGTAACAGCGCCTTAACTGAAAAGATCGTGCATTGTTTAAATGCAGGTGAAGATCTTCATACCGCAAGCAATATCCAACCCGAGGCTGGGCATGATGTTCTGGAAGTTGCTTGGGGCGCGATGCTGAAAGCGTTTGAAAAGATACGCCTCCAACAGATGCATGGTTTAGAGGAATTGCTCCAGAAAACAGGTGGGCAGCTCTTGCCTGGTGCTTATGCCTTGGGACGGATGGTTAAATACTTGAATCGTATCAATCAAAACAATAAAGGCGTCATGGCGCTTGATGTCGGAGCTGGATCAACGACGGTAGCAGCTGCTAAAGATGGCAAATTGACATTGAGTGTTTCACAAACAGCAGGATTAGATACATTATGTGAAGAGGTGTGCAGATGGTCAGCGCTGCCTGTTGATGCGCAAACAGCTGCGGTGTATATAAATAATAAGCACCTTCATCCTGCCAGCATGCCGGCTACGCTTGAAGACCTTGCCATTGAACAAGCATGGACACGCATCAACCTGAAACATGCATTAGGCCAAACAGCGCAGCGCTACCCTGATTTCGAGTTTTGCCCTGATGGCGGTCTGAGTGGTGCTTATGAGCCGATCATTCTCAGCGGAGCGGCCTTGGTCGATGCTCCGACTTTGGGTCAAGCCCTTTTAATTACACTGGATGCCCTGCAACCGTATGGGATCACCACGGTTGTTTTGGATCATCAGCAGTTGCTGCCAGCGCTGGGCGCGGCGGCAAGTATTGACCCTTTGCTGCCTGTGCAAATCCTTGACAGCGGCATCTTCCTCCATGTAGGGACTGTTATTACGATTGACAGTCCAGCACCTGAAGGCAGTTCTGTGTTGACGGTTGAGCTCAGGTGTGGTGAGGATCCTGTGGAAGTATGTGAGATACATCAGGGATCGCTGAAGCGATTTGATGTTAAACTTGGCAGCCAGGCCAGGCTGCATCTTTCGCCGGCAGCGGAGACGGATGTCGGTATGGGAAGAAAAGGCTTGGGGGGTTGGGTCTCTATCAATGGCAGTGCACTGGGTGTGGTGATCGACGCGCGCGGCAGGCCAATCAGGCTGCCAATCGCAGCTGAAAAGCGCAGTGAAATGATCAAAGCTTGGTTATGGGAGCTGGGTGGTTGAGATGAGCTTAGATATTCTCAGGATAACGCATGGGCGGCAAATCTGCCGTCCGATCCAACTCCCGATGCGCGGACGGGTATTGGTGCGCACTGGCCAGCGGGTTGAAATGGATGATATCATCGCAGAATATGTTTTACCAGAGCGGTTTATGGTATATAACGTTCAACGCGGATTCGGGCTCAGCGCCTCAAAAGCCGAATCTCAAATTGAACGTTTGGTAGGCGAACATGTCGAGCCTGGGGATGTGATTGCGCAAAGTTCAGGACTGTTTGCAAGGGTTTTTAGGGTTCCACAGGAAGGGCGCGTCATTTCAATCCACAGCGGCAAAGTAATTCTGGCTTTGGGAGAGGTAAAACACATCTGTAGGGCAAGTTTCCCGGGGATTGTGGTGGAGCTGATTCCTGAGCGCGGGGCTGTTATATGCGGTCAGGGTGCTATTTTACAGGGTGTATGGGGAAATGGAAAAAACGCTCAAGGGGAATTGATTCACTTGGGTGAGGCAGTAACGCATCCGTATGACCAGAAGGAACTGGATATCGAGCTGAACGGTAAGATCGTGTCGCTTGGCTCTTGCCTGCGGGAGGATTTATTGACAGCTTTGCTTGAGTCTGGTGCCGCTGGCTTGATTGTTTCATCGTTGGCACCTTTATTGCAATCAACAGGTATGAATCTGGGTATACCGCTGATGAGTTTGGCGGGTTTTGGTGATATTCAAACGGATGCTTACAGTGAAGCAATGATTAAGGAAATGGTAGGACGGAAGGTCTTTTTGAATGCATATATGCCTGATCCATTCAGCGCTCAGAGGCCGGAGATGATTGTCCCGCTGAGTGAGATTGAGGATGAGGGTTTGTTTGATGAAGAGGTTAGATTGCGTATTGGTTCCAAAGTGCGACTGATTGGAAATCCATATACAGGCAATGCAGGTGAGGTCATTGAACTACCTGCCGAAATGGAGCGTTTTGCAAGCGGATTAGAACTACCTGTAGCGGTAGTCAAGCGGACAGATGATCAACTTGTTCGGATTCCTACATCAAACCTGGAAGTCATTATTTGACGATATTTTAGGATCGCTCAGAGGCTACACAGGCTAAATAAAGCTGATGCTTAGGAGTCTCAGGTTTAATATGTATTGAGGTAATTATGTCAGATGATTTTAAAGATTTTTATGATCTCGATGATCTGGAACAAGAACTAAAAAGTAAGTCAAAGAATCGCCCATTTATCATGACGATAAGCCTGATAGCGCTGATACTGCTGATTGGTTTAGGTGGCATGACGCTTTGGGTGATGACTGATCTGAGCGAGATCAACCTGGCAGAACTCTTTTCGCAAACGGCAGCAACCTCAGACGGGGCGATGTTAACCACACAAACAGAGATTGCTGGGCGGCCAGTGATTCAATTTCCAACGAAAACACCACAGTCGGTTGAAAGCCAATTGATTTCAACGGTTGAAGCGCCTGAAAGCGCTGCTGATGATTTGGGCGTAAAGGAGGAGCAAGATGCTTTGCAAACAGAGCAGGCATTGAATGCTGCAAGAACAGCAACAGTTTCAGCACTGCTGACGGAACGCGCAATGCTTCAAGCTGCTCCAAAAGAGGCGTCAACCACGCTGCCTGAAACCGGGTTGATAGAAGATGTGGGGCTGCCGATTTTGGTTGGCAGTGCTGTACTGCTTGTAGTGTTGATCATTGTTGTCAGACGTTTGAGGGACTCAGTATCGCGCCAGAAATAGGGCATATATAGTTTGACCAGATCAGCAGTATCAATCTTTACTAACGAAAAGGGCATCTCGGTTTGATAACTGAGATGCTTTACTTTTATTTGTAGGTATTATTTTTATCGCTTAAGATGATGGTGTGGCTGTAACCAGCAATGAATGGATGATCCAACCCTCAACTCCGTTCTCAGCGATGACTTTCACCCATAAAGTCGAGCCGGACTGATAAGTTTCAGTGAGCATCTGCACGAGGCTTCCGTCCTGCGCGTAAGCGACGATCAGTGCCTCATAGTTAGGTTCTTGGCGTATAACGGCACCGTTTTCAGCTCTTATGAGTACCCAAAATGGTGTAGGTGTAGGGGTCAGGGTGGCGGTTAATGTTAGAGTTGGCGTATTAGTGCGTGTAGGTGTTGGGGTAGGCGTGTCAGTGGGGAGTACTGGACTGGGCGTCGGCGTTGACGAAGGCAGCGGGCTGGGTATCTGCGTGGCGGTGTTGGTGGGTATTGGAAAGAGGGCTGCGGGGTCGGTGATGAACTGCACTCCGTATAGATTGGCGATCAACATAACCGCAGCAGCTGCAATGAGCAACAGAAACATCAACCAGCTAGCAGCACGGCGTGGGTGCAGCCCCAATATCATGAAAACGAATGCGGCAATAAGCGCTGCAATGGTTAAACGTGAGAAAGATAAGATTAGTGTTGTGAGCCATAATTGCCCTGTTCCAGTTAACAGGTTAAAACCTGCGGCGGTCATAGGCAGGAAGATTTCGTAGGTAAGCAAAATCCCAATCAGGAGCGGTTTGGATTCTCTGCGCACAAATAAAACAGTGCAGAATATAGCAGAAAAGCATAAAACTGCCCAACTGACCAAATCTGATGATGTAATGAGCACCAGCTGGGAGAAATTCTCGAGGGGTATATAAGAGGTCAAAAAACCGGCCAGCGCACCGCTGCCAAAGAATATCAAAGCGCTGATGAGCAGGCTTGCCAAGGATTGCAGAAAGAGCGCCAGGCTTTTGATAGCCGGGGCTAATGCGATTCCCATCAGCGGGGTTAAGAAGGGCGCACAAACAGCTGCTAGCACGAACAAGAGGGGTGAATCGAATAATATTGCTAAGCCTGTGATGAGCGCACCAAGCAATGCGTAGAGGAAGAAATCAAATGCGGGTGTTGATCGGCGTTTGAGCTCTACTGATAAAGCTTGCACTTCGCTTTCACCGGCATTTTTGATGGAACGCCGAATACGACGCTTTTGGGAAAGCGGCAGTTGGTTGAAATCGTCTGGTAAGGAGTGACTCGTTGGCAGGCTCATTTATTTTACCGAGAATTGATCTTGGTTGCTGCTTTTGCTTGAACTGCGGCAGCTTGTCATAACCGGCTTAGCATTACTTGGAAAGTATTATACACCAGCCATCCTTGTTTGTAAGATCGTATATATGGGAAGGACCGAAGGTATAAAAATTGGATCAGGAGTTTTCTGTACTGAAATGCCCACCTGGGTAAAACCAAGCACTCTGAGGTAAAATATTGATTATGAAAAAACAATGCTTGTTGGTCTTTATCATATTGTTATCCCTTATCGGATTCACTCTTTCTGCTTGTGGTAAAAATGGCATGCCTGCTGTGACGCCGACTGGTGAAGAGACGAATCAACCGGATCCGGAAACCAGCGCAACAGCAGAACCGTCACCGGCAAATACTGTCTTGCCTTCGCAGGTGATCTTTTGGGCTTCGGACGGAGCTGAACTATCACTGGTTTCGAATACACAAGCGTTGTTATTGACCTTGGCTGAAAATGATGGACTTGAATTGGTCCTGCGCGATTCATTGAGCATCTCTGATCTTACTCCCGCGGTAAAGATCGTTGTAGCATTGGAACCAGCTCCTAATCTAATGTCTTTGGTTGAATCCGCCCCGCACGTTCAATTCTTAAGTGTGAACATTCCGAACCTGACACCCAGTGCAAACCTGAGTGTCATTAACACCACAAAAGAAGATGTAGAAAAGCAAGCATTTATGGCGGGGTATTTGGCTGCGATACTGACCGAGGATTATCGGGCCGGGGTTCTGGCGCGGTCTGGGACGGAGCTTGGACAGAGCACGATTGATTCGTTCTTTGTGGGGGTGCGGTATTTCTGTGGCTTGTGCAATTCGCGCTTTGCGCCAATCGAATATTATCCAAAGCTGGCTGAGATTGCAGATCCAACCCAGCAGCAGTCCTGGAAGCTGGCGGCAGATTTATTGATTGCGGGAAGTGTGGAAGCTGTTTATGTTCAACCAGAAGCAGGGTCTATAGATTTGCTGGTATATCTTATGGATTCCGGTGTGAGGATCATTTCAGCTGTATCCCCCACGGAGGGCATGCAAACTGATAATTGGATTGGGACCTTGAAGTTGGATCCAAATCTTGCCATACAAGAAATGTGGCCCAAGCTGCTGAACGGCGAAGGAAACACGCAGGGGGTTCTTTCAATCTCGTTAATTGATACAGAAGCTGGATGGGTCTCTGAAGGTCGTATGGCTTTGTTTGAGAAAACACTCAATGAGGTCCTGAATGGTTACATCGGTACAGCACCAATCCCTTGATATATTATACTTAGTTATTGGTCTTGTTATGTTGACGGAGTGTCAGGTGTTTTTGGATCCTGAAGGCTGTTGCCCATGAACAGCTCTGATGTTGTTTGTCCTGGCTGATTGATACCTTCTCGCACGATGACTTTCAAAAAAGTTAGAGCCAGGATTTTAATGTCGAGCCAGAATGACCAATGGTCAACATACCAGACGTCATAAGCAAATTTATCCTCCCAGTTAATGACATTTCGGCCATTGACCTGAGCCCAGCCGGTGATGCCGGGCATCACATTATGCCTGCGGGCTTGTTCGGGACTGTAACGCTCTAAATAGTCAACCAGGAGCGGCCGCGGCCCAACCAGGCTCATATCACCAAGTAACACATTAAGAAGTTCAGGCAGTTCGTCTATACTGGTTGCACGCAAGAAACGCCCTAGACTGGTAAGACGCTGTTCGTCTGGGAGGAGCTTGCCTTGATCATCATAAACATCCCGCATGGTGCGGAATTTATTGATGGTAAAAATATGATTCAGGTAACCAGGACGTTTTTGGCGGAAGAGAATCGGCGAGCCTAAGCAAATCCGTATGATCAGCGCGACGAGCGCTAAAAACGGAGAGATAATAATTAATCCCACTGTCGTTAATATTAAATCGAACAGTCGCTTGATAATTGGTACACTTTTAGGAAAAAATTGTTGCAGCATATAATTGGATTTTACCAAAGAACTCTGATAGAATATTAACAGAGATTAAGTTTTGTCTATCATAAGAGGAAGTGCCTAATGGACGAGAGAATATTGGTCATTGAAGATGATGAAAAGATCCTGCACCTTTTGCGGCGCATTTTGGCTTTTGAAGGCTATGAAGTGTATACAGCTGCAGAGGGAATATCTGGATTAGCCTTGGCGCGTGAGCGAAAACCGGATCTTGTGATCCTGGATTGGATGCTGCCAGGTATAGACGGGTTGGAGGTAGGGCTGCGGTTGCGTAAGATGAGCAGCGTCCCCATTTTAATGCTGACTGCAAAGGACCAGGTCGAAGATAGGGTTGAAGGTTTGGACGCATTTGCAGATGATTATATGGTTAAACCTTTTGCGGTAGGAGAACTTCTGGCACGTATTAGAGCGCTGCTGAGGAGAACATCTGATGATCGTGCAAAAGAACTTAGTTTTGCAGATCTCACGCTAGATAGAAACACAAGAAAAGCAATCCGCGGAGACCGTGTAATCGAACTGACTGCCAAAGAATATGATCTCTTGGAACTTTTCATGCGTCACCCTCAGCAGGTGCTGACTAGAAAGAAGATCTTCGAAAGCGTATGGAATTATGATTTTGGGGGTGAAAGCAATGTGTTGGATGTTTACATTCGCTATTTGCGGCAGAAACTTGAAGAAGGTGGTGAAGAACGTTTGATCTTCACCGTCCGCAGTGTCGGTTATGTGATGCGAAAACCTGATTGATGTCTCTGAAAATAAAACTAACTTTAACATACGCTGGTATGCTTGCTGGCGGTATCTTACTATTGAGTATTTTAGTGTATTCATATGTCGGCATCGCGATGTTGGAACGATTGGATAGCCGACTTATATTAAACTCTTCACGAGTCATCAATTCATCGAGGGCAGATGCTTTGGGGGAGATTGAGGCTGATCATACACATTTAGATATTTCCAGCGAGTTCTTTTTTCAGGTGTGGGGAATAAATAAACGCATTCTTGCTTTTTCAGAAAATGCCAGCGACTTTACAAGTGCTATGGATGTAAATGGCTTGGCAGCAACAAGTCCTGTATTTAATAGTATTGTTTTAAAGAATGATTCTTACCGCGTTCTTACTACTCCCATTCAGGTCAATCAGCAATCCGTTGGATGGCTTCAAGTTGGCATTAGTTTGATTGATTACACCCGCACCCAACAAGAAATCTTTCAAATGTTTTTTGTCGCGGATATATTTTTGGGTTTGATTGTTGGAGGCTTGAGTTGGCTAATTATTCGCAAGGAGTTGAAGCCTTTGGAGGACATTACGAATGCGGCGAAACAGATGATGAGCAGCGATGACCTTTCAATACGAATCCCACTAGAACCTGGACGGCAGGATGAGATTGGGCAAGTGATATTAACGTTAAATCGAACCTTGGTCCGTCTCGAGCGTATTTTTAATTCACAAAAGCGCTTTATTACAGATGTAAGCCATGAACTGCGCACGCCATTGACAGTTATTAAAGGCAACATTGGGTTGGGCCTGCTGATGAAGAATATGGATGAGGAATCGCTTTTAACTATTGACAAGGAGATTGATCGACTTACCCGTTTAGTGAATAACTTGCTCTTTATCGCTGAAGCTGAAACGGATGGGGCGCCCCTGGACTTGAAACCGAT
>JAUXFJ010000139.1 GCA_030620065.1 Anaerolineaceae bacterium | reverse complement strand
TATCCACGGCAGCCTCACGCATCCTGGCGAACTTTACCGCACCATACACCGCTACTAGCGTAGCACGTTTGGAGAAAGCGGGGGCAGTGTTGCTTGGGAAGGTCAATCTGGACGAGTTCACTTACGGCTCCTCGAGTGAAGCGAGCGCCTTTCAACCCAGCCCGCGCAATCCTTGGAATACGGCATACGTACCGGGCGGGTCTTCTGGCGGCAGCACGGCGTCAGTCGCCGCAAACGAGGTGCCGCTTTCATTGGGGACGGATACGGGTGGTTCCATCCGACAGCCAGCCTCTTTTTGCGGGGTTGTTGGGCTTAAACCGACCTATGGACGCGTATCGCGCTATGGGTTGATCGCCTTTGGCTCATCTTTGGACTGCCCGGGGCCTATTACTCGCAGCGTTGAGGATGCGGCTTTGATGCTGCAGGTCATCGCTGGACCTGATCCAAAGGACAGCACTGCATTTGATCGGGCAGTACCTGATTATCAGGCAGCACTTAAGAAAGATATTAGTGGTATGCGCATCGGTTTATCACCGGATTATTTTAACATCACATTCCCTAACCCGGAGACAGGCGAATTGGCGCGTCAAGAGATACAGGGCGAGGTAAAAATGGCGGTTTACCATGCCGCAGAAGTATTAGCTGGATTAGGAGCAGAGATCGTTGAAGATGTGCCAATGCCCAACACAGCGCATGGAATCCCGGTTTACTTCGTGATCAGCCGTGTGGAAGCTGCTTCGAACTTGCATCGTTTTGACGGTGTCAAATATGGCTACCACACTGAAAAAGAAGTGCGCGATTTGAATGAAATGTACCGCTTAAGCCGCGCTGAAGGCTTTGGTTTGCAGCCCAAGCTGCGCATACTGATGGGCACGTACGTCAGCGCTGCTCAGTACAGCGAGCAGTATTATCAGCGTGCGTTGCGTGTGCGCAGTTTGATACGCGGCGACTTTGAAGCCATTTTCGATGCGCAGGGATCTTACCATCTGGATGCGCTTCTCACGCCAACAACGCCAACTACTGCTTTTAAAATGGATACAGTTTATGGTGATTCGGTACTCATGCAGTATACCGATCAATTGACAGTGACTGCCAATCATGCTGGCATCCCGGGCATTTCCATTCCAGCTGGTTTTGACGCGTCTGGCCTACCTATTGGTATTCAATTTCTGGCGGCTGATTTTCGGGAAGATATTCTGCTGCAGGCATCGTATGCCTTCGAACAAGCCACTAAGGATGAAGCCTGGAGGAAAGTCAAGCCGCAGGTTCTGCAATGATAAGAATTAATAAGCTAGAGGAATTTCTGAATGACCGAATATGAAGCCATTATTGGCTTGGAAGCCCATATCCAACTCAATACGAAAACAAAGATCTTCTGCGGGTGTAAAGCCGATTCGTGGGGCGCGCCCCCTAATAGTAATATTTGCCCGGTGTGCAGTGGGCTTCCGGGGGTTCTGCCAGTTTTGAATAAAGCAGTAGTGGAGAAGGCTGCCATCTTGGCTGCCGCGATGCATGCAGATATCCGCTTGATATCTTATTTTGACCGCAAGAATTACTTCTATCCTGACCTGCCGAAAGGTTATCAGATCACGCAGTACGACCAAGCTTTGGGCAGCGGCGGATATTTTGAGATTCCCATGCCAGAGGCTTATGTTCGACGAGTGAGAATACATAAGTTGCACCTGGAAGAAGACGCCGGCAAGACCAAGAATGAGCAAGGACGACGCTTGCTCGATTTCAACCGCTGTGGTGTCCCATTGGTGGAAATGGTCACAGAACCTGATCTGCGATCTGCTGACGAAGCAGCGCAGTATCTCATTCGCCTGCGCCAATTGTTGCGCTGGTTGGGGATCTCTGAAGCGGATATGGAAAAAGGGCATCTGCGCTGCGATGCTAATGTTTCAATCCGTGTGAAAGGCAGTAAAAAGCTAAACACCAAGACCGAGATCAAGAATGTCAACTCGATTGATGCTGTGCGTAATGCGATCACTAGCGAAATTGAGCGTCAGATCAAGGAAGTAAACGCTGGTAGGCGAGTACAGGCCTGGACTCTGGATTGGGATGATGAGACCGGCAAGATGAAGATGATGCGTTCTAAAGAGACCGAAGCGGATTACCGATACTTCCGCGAGCCTGACCTATTGCCTTTGCAGCTTGATGAAGCTTGGGTGAAGGACCTTATTGCAGACCTCCCAGAATTACCTCTGGAAAGGCGCGAACGTTTTGTGGTCGACTATGGGCTACCGTTGTATGATGCTGATATCATAACAGGGTCGAAGGTGCGTTCGGATTACTATTCATCAACCGACGCGAGTTATGGCGGAGATCCGAAGACGATCTCAAACTGGTTCATCAATGATATATTGGGGATGGTGAATGATCTGGGTATAACAGTAGATGCACTGAATATCACACCTCAATACCTGGGGACAATATTAAAAATGATCGATGAGAAAAAGATCAATGTGGCGACCGGGAAGTCATTGCTGAAAAAGGTTCAGGAAACAAAGCAGGCACCAGAAGCGATCGTTGCTGCAGAAGGCTTGGGCTTGGTCAGTGATGTTGCTGCCATTCGCGAAGCTATTCAGGCTGTCATTGCCGAGAATCCGGGTGAGGTGAAGAGCTTCCGTGATGGGAAGGAAACCCTGTTGGGTTGGTTCCTGGGGCAGGTGATGCGCAAGACCGGTGGCAAGGCGGACCCCAAACTCGCACGCCAGATATTGGTTGAATTGCTGAAGGGTTAGATTGGTGATCGGTCTGATTCTTTGAATGGATGACTATTGACCATCTGTTTGGTTTCGCATAAAATAGGGTCACAATGCGGGCGTCGCCAAGTGGTAAGGCATCAGCCTTCCAAGCTGACATTCGCCGGTTCGAGTCCGGTCGCCCGCTTAGCTAACCCACCATGCGGTGGGTTATGTTTATAGCCCTTCTATCAGGGTTAGCAAATGTACTCGTAAGTCCACGCTAATGTTAACCTTTTTTGATCCATTACTGTGTTAGTGACGACTCGTGCTATAATGGCAACTCGTTTACGTGAAAAGGTTACAGACAAATGAAGTTTTTGATCACTGGTGGTGCTGGTTTTTTGGGCACTGCTCTAAGTAATCGTTTAGCACGTCAGGGGCATATTGTGCGGGTACTCGATGATGTCTCAACGGGTGACCCCAACAAACTTGTCCCTGAAGTGCATTTCACGCGCGGTGATATTAACGACCGACCAACTTTATGGACACTCTTGCAGGATGTGGATTGTATTTATCACTTGGCGGCGCGTGTATCGGTACCAGAGTCAATCCTTTTCCCGCGTGATTACAATACAGTCAACGTTGGGGGTACGGTCACATTAATGGAAGCCGCCAGGGATGCAGGTATTGGGCGAGTGGTATTGATCTCATCAGGTGCTGTCTATGGTGATCAGGAACTAACCCCGTTCAAAGAAACTTCTCAACCTCAGCCGCGTTCTCCTTACGCGGTTTCAAAACTGGCGTCGGAATATTACATCCGCACTATAGGTGCACTTTCGGGTATTGAGGCAGTTTGCTTGCGGGTGTTCAATGCCTATGGCCCCGGACAGCGAATCCCGGCTTCTCACCCACCGATCATCCCGGACTTTCTTAAGCAAGCCATCAAAAATGGCACTTTGGTGATCCACGGGGACGGAAATCAAACACGTGATTATGTTTATATTGATGATGTGGTCAACGCGATGGTTTCGGCGGCGACAGCTGCAGATGTGGATCAACAAGTCATTAATGTTGGCAGTGGTATTGAAACGAGTGTACGTGAGCTTGCCCGATTGGTCGTGGAGGTGACGGGTAAAAAGCCGGAAGAGGTTTACAACCCACGTGTAAGCGGTGGCGTATCACGTATGTGTGCGGATATTGGCCTGGCGGAGGAAAAACTAAATTACCTGCCTTTGATCTCTCTGGATATGGGGACGCGGCTGACCTTGGAGCGCGATCCGCAGTTTAAGGCTTGAGATCAATTGGATAATACAAGCTTGTACGCGGGGATAAGTAGCTTGGGTGCATGATGTTCTCTAAAACGAAATTTGTTGCATTTGCCAGTTCTCCACAAGGCATTTTTGCTATTATTGCAGTTTTCTTTGGGTTGCTTTTCCTGATCATCACACCTCCTTTTCAAGAACCGGATGGATATGAGCATTTTATGCGCATTTTCAGCATCTCTGAGGGGCAATTCCTAGCGGAGGATATTTCAGTTCCCCAATCCGTTTATGATCTGGTTGTCAATGTTTCACCAGATCCGCTGCCGGGGAATTTCCCAAATAAACAGAGCAAACAAGCGTTGCTTGGGCAATTTCAGCAGCCTTTTGATGATATGACACCTGTTGAGGTGAACTTCATCGCCACACGTTACACTAGCCCGTTTGCATACATACCGCAACTGATCGGGTTAATGTTTGGACGGTTATTCAATCCACCCGCCATAATCTTATTCTATTTGGGGCGGCTTTTTAACTTTGCAGTGTGGGTTCTAGGGATTACCTTAGCGGTCAAGATCACGCCAATTTTTAAATGGGTATTTGTACTGGTTGCACTGATGCCGATGACTTTGTTCATGGGCGCATCGATTTCACCTGACGGTCTGTTGATTGCCGCTTGTTTCTTATGGATCGCGAAAGTATTTCAGGTAAGTTTTCAAGCAGAGCGGAAGTTTGTAATCCTGGATGGTATCTTCTTAGGTGGGTTGATCATGCTTATCGCTCTGCTCAAACCGGGTTATGTAGCTCTGGTTTTGTTGGTTTTCTTTATCCCCAAGGCTCATTTTAAATCTTCTATACAGCGATTGGGGCTGACAGTATTGATGATCAGCCTTGCGCTTATTCCTTCAGTGCTCTGGCAGCTCATTCTAACAAAT
This sequence comes from Anaerolineaceae bacterium, assembly GCA_030620065.1. Lineage (GTDB taxonomy): Bacteria > Chloroflexota > Anaerolineae > Anaerolineales > Anaerolineaceae > JAUXFJ01. The sequence continues at coordinate 113 of JAUXFJ010000139.1, read as the reverse complement.
GCAATGAACCCCTTCAGTGCATTCAACGCGGATCCAGCTGCTCAGCTTCAAAATGTCCTGCATGCGCCGATGGGCTTTATTGGTATATTATTCACTAATCTGTTTACACAAAG
>JAUXFJ010000230.1 GCA_030620065.1 Anaerolineaceae bacterium | reverse complement strand
GTATCCATAGCTATGGGTTGGGGTGCATTGAGGTTCCGTCCACAGTGTTTACAAACGGTAGCCTCGTCCTGTATTTCTTCTGCACAAAACGGGCATTTTTTCATGACTATTTCCTCCTTAAAACATTATCATAAAGGCTTGATTGTTTATTCAGGGATTTATTCTTATCAGTTTTCATCCGAATCCCCAAAAATAGAATATTACATAATTCATTATACAATTAATCCCTCTCTAATACAATCGTTCCTATCTGCAATTTGCTAAAAAAGCCATGCGGAATTTATTCGCCCGGTTCGTTTAAGGGATTAGCAGGGCTTGGAGTTTCGATTTATTAATTTACAAGAAATTTACACTGAATTTTCTTAATCATTACAAATTTCCGTTATTATTAGCCCAGAAGAATCACTAAAAGAACTTGGCAAAGCATAAATTCATACCGGATTGGCAGTTTCTGCTTCTTGAAAGAAAGGCACTTATGAAGACTCACAGGATTTTACAGGTGATTGTTTGTTTGATAATTGTCACAAGCCTGGTGGCTTGTGGTTCTGCGACTCAGAGCGATGTTCAAACAACAGAAAGTACTGCAAACCACTCTCAGAGTGAAAATATTTCAGCAGGGCTTGATACAAATGGATCGAGCGGTGATGCCTTGCTTATTGACCCAAGCGAAGCAATTGCTAATCAATATGAAAGACCTCAAGGCTGGCAGGAAGCGACGCACAGTAAAACAGCTCAACCTGATTATGATGTTGTTTTCCCTCAGGACGAAGTCAATCGTATAGATATTGTCATTGAACCGGAATATTGGCAGGCGATGTTGGACGATATGACCGATAAATATGGCACGTTTGGTGCGGGAAATGATCGCAAGCCGGGTGGCGGAGGTGCAATCGGGCAAGGACCGGTTGAGGGCATTCAATCACCTGCACAGGGAGCGCGGCCACCGATGGGCGGCGGCAAATTTGCCGATAACCCCATTTGGGTACCCGTAACCGTATTGTTCGAAGGTGACGTCTGGTATTACGTCGGTGTGCGTTTCAAGGGCAATTCATCTCTCCGCAGCTCCTGGACTTCCGGCGTGATGAAAATCCCGTTGCGGTTGGACTTCGACGAATTTGAAGATTCGGTCCCGCAGATTGATGACCAACGCTTTTATGGCTTCAAACAGCTCTCGCTTTCCAATAACTTCAAAGATGAATCGTTCCTGCATGAGAAATTAGCAGCAGACCTTTTCCGCGAAGCGGGCGTTCCCGCGGCACATACCGCTTTCTATGAAGTCTACCTTGATTATGGGGAGGGTCCCGTCTATTTTGGGCTGTACACCATGGTTGAAGTTGTCGAGAACACAGTCATCAAAGAGCAGTTTGAGGAGTCTAGCGGTAATCTATACAAACCCGAAGGTCAGGCCGGCTCCTTTGCAGTTGGCAATTTCAATGTAGAAGTTTTTGCCAAAGAAACCAATCAGGATGAAGCAGACTGGTCAGATATTCAGGCTTTATTTGATTGCCTGCATGACCCGATCCGTTCAACTGACCCGGCTGCATGGCGTGCAGAGCTTGAATCCATCTTTGATGTTGATGGTTTCCTCAACTGGCTGGCAGTCAATACCACCATCCAGAATTGGGATACCTATGGTGTCATGTTCCATAACTATTATCTGTATCATGATCCCGACACAGACCTTCTGACCTGGATTCCTTGGGATAATAACGAAGCCTTTTACAGCGGCGGCAGGTTAAATCCTCCGCTTTCGGTGAGCTTGTCAGAGGTGACCGACCGCTGGCCCTTGATTCGCTTTTTGATGGATGATGATCTTTACCGGGCGCAGTACGATGCTTACTTGCTAGAATTTATCACCAGCGTTTTTGATCCACAAAAGATGGCTGAAACCTATAAGGATTACCATGATCTGGTCAGAGACTCTGTTTTGGCGGAATTGGAAGGGTATTCTTATCTGAGCTCTTATGCGGCTTTTGAACGATCACTCAAAATCCTGATTGAGCATGCTGTTCAGCGAAATGAGGCTGTCAATGCCTATTTAGCCCAATGAAGGATTTAAAATAATGCACCCTAATGAAAATCATTAAGGTGCATTACGTTTAACCCTTATCGAATCGGTTGAAACTTGTCACCACAACCATCAGACGCGAAATTCCAAACAGCCAGATTGATGCTGCCTACACCATTTGTTACGGTCACAGTCAGCGGCTTGTTCCACATCCATACGAAGCCCAGGTCCTGAGTTACCGAGTACACATTGGTTGACCAGCCCTCTTTACCTGCCCAGACTTGCATGCACATTGACATTGTACCTCCACCCAAGCTGTTCCACATGGAACGGAGGTCATCTTGCAAACCGGGCATCAAGGCGGATGATTTGGAATAGTCGAGACACATACCATCCCAATCTGGCCGCAAGTCACCGGAAATGTTGTAGAGCACAACATACTCGCCGTCGCTGGGAACCTGGATATTAAACTCGCCGATTTCATTTGTTGTGACGCTCAAGTCGCCATCCATGCAGCAACTTGTTGGACTATCTTGCAGACATAGGATAACGCGTGCACCTGCCAGGGGCTCGTCTGTCTCTGTATCAATGAGCGTTCCCCTGACTTCAGGCGCTGGGGTTGGTGTTGGGCTTGGCATCGGTGTTTTAGTTGGGGTCGGTGTTTGGGTAGGTGCTGGGGCAAATCTGTCGGTAAGGCTGCAAGCAAGCGACATGGTTAGAAGAAGAGTAACTATCAGAAACAGGAACAGGCTTTGCCTGGAATCCTTGCGGGATATTGTTTTCATGCGATGCTAACTCCTTCTGGGTAGAATTGCTTTTATTTATTATTCCGTGACGGCTGCCTGCACCAGGAGTTGTTCTTCTTCCTGCGCGACGCGGATGCCTTCATTCTCGTCCACACGCGTGAGCAGTAAACCACCAGCGATGAAGAACACGATCAGGCTGACGATGCTCAGGCGGCTGCCGCCCATGATCGTGCTGACCACGCCGAAGAGCAGCGGACCGACTGTACCAGCCACTTTTTCGCTCACGCTGAAGAATGAGTAAAATTCAGCCGATTTGCTCTTGGGTAACATGCGCCC
>JAUXFJ010000116.1 GCA_030620065.1 Anaerolineaceae bacterium | reverse complement strand
TCGTAGCGATAGAAACCAACCCCACCCTTATAGTGATGACAGGCCATATCCCGCTGATCATGATGCCTGCTCAGCCAAACATCGCTGACTATTCAACTCTGCTGGCAGATATCACCTTACTGCTTGAGCAGGATTACAAGCTTACAGCTTATGACCCCATTACAGATGAGCATTTTGAATGGTCTGTATCTGATGAATTGATTGCAAGTTGGGTATACGTAGACTATGCTGCAGGGGAAGTCCATCTTGAGCCAAAATCCAATGATGTGCTTATATTGGTAGATGAGTGGGATATATCATTGGGTTCGCAACGCGAGATCAACCTCCCCGCAGGTATAAACGGTCTAGCACAAGCCTGGCAAACAGGTCAAAACACCTCAGCAAGTGTTTTCCATAAGGCGACGCAATATGTCGTAGATACCAGCGATTCCTTATGGTCTATCACCTTAAAGTTTGGTATGCCCATGTGGCGCATCATGAATGCTAATCCTGGCCTCACAGCCAGCAATTTAGAAGCTGGAATGAAACTCACTATTCCTTCTAAAAACGTTCTGCTGCCACTACCCGTGATTGAAAACAAACGCATTGTGATCAGCATTAGCGAACAGCACATGTGGACCTATGAAAATGGACAATTGCGCAGTGAGCATGTTATCAGTACGGGCATGTCAAACTCCCCAACCATGGCAGGTATCTTTCAAGTTCAAAGCCATGAATTAAACGCCTATGCCTCCCGATGGGATCTCTGGATGCCCCACTTCATGGGCATTTACGAAGCCTGGCCTAGTTTCATGAACGGCATCCACGGCCTGCCACTACTCTCGAGCGGTAAACGTCTATGGGCAAGCAATTTGGGTACACCAATATCATACGGCTGCATAATCCTTGACTTGGAAGCCGGCGAATCGCTTTATTTTTGGGCTGAAGATGGTGTTGTAGTAGAAATCAAACCATAATATCCCAAAACAACCCATAATTAATTTCAAGCGCAAATGATATTCACAGTCTGCTCAACAAATAATCGAGAAGGAACACTTCTTGCAACAATAAACTTGCAAATATTCATATCTAATCAGACCGATTGATTTGATCAAAGAACAGCTTAGATCCTGGAAAGAATAAATGATTCAATTGCAAGAAATGTTTGTCTTTTTAACTGTTTTCCCAAGTGCACTGGTCTACTTGCTGGTGATCACCTTTTCGACCGCGGTTGCCTTGTTTATTGCGATTGAGGCACACAGGAAAGCACAATATAAATCAACCCGCCGCACTGTCATAGGTCTCGCCATCATATTATCTTTGCAATCTCTTTTATTCATTTTTAGTTGTTTTAGTTGGGGAAAGAGTTCAATCCACTCCAATAGTTTATCCATCTTAGAACGAACTGTGACCCTGCTTACATTAATATGGATTATCTGGTTACTGTTATTTCAACAAACAAAACTTTGGGCAGATATTCTTGCAGGCTCATTGAGCGGGATCACCCTCCTCGCAGCGGTATTGACCCTCTTAATTTGGCAAAACCAGGCAACAATGAGCATCTTCAACGGCTCCTGGGTCGATGCAGTTTGGCAGACCACCGCTATATTACTTTCCCTTGCGGGATTGACGTACCTACTATTTAAGAATACCCACACAAGAGCAGAAGGATTCCTGATCTTGATAATTGCTTCCGCAGGCCACCTGCTGCACCTGTTCATTCCAAACAGCGGCTTCCTGCCTGCCGCGGTGCGGTTAAGCCAGCTTTTTATTTACCCTCTCTTGATCAGCAGTGTTTGGAGCAGTGCAAATCTGCCAGATCAATATTCGACTCAAAGCAAATCTATAAGCGCTAAGGAACGAAAAGAAGCTGTCAGCAGGCATGTTGATATAACACCTAAACTGATTACTTCACTTCTTGAAATCAGCCTGCAGAATACATCAATAAATCTAACCAACGCCGTATCCCACGCGGTCAGTTTGGTGATGATGGCTGATATTTGTGCAATCTTAAAGCTGAATGAGCATCAAGAGACGATCTATTTCGAAAGTGCTTACGACCTCATCCGCGAGGAATATCTAAAGAACTTTTCGGTCACATCCCAGCAAGCACCCAACCTATATCAATCTTTTGCTGCCAGCAGCATCCTGGAGATGAAGGGTAGTGATCCAGCTAATGTTGATCTGCAGAACATTGAAACGCTCACTGGTTATAATCAATTAGGCGATCTTACATTTTTCCCCCTGAAAAATAATGGGCAGCAAGCCACTTTTGGCCTCTTGCTGCTTACCCCTTATACATTTCGAACCTGGGACGCTGATTCCTTTGAAAAGTTAGAAGCATTTTCACCTGCCCTGACCAAAATCCTTGAAAATGCATCTGAGATCGACACACGCAACACCGCCTCTGAGGCTATCATGATTTCTCTCAATCAAACTGCGCGAGAGAATCAGAAACTTCAAAAACAGTTAGAAAGAGCACAGACATTATTAGCGGAATTCCGCCAACAATTCAACAGCACTAAATCCAATCATCAACAAGAAAAGCAAGTCTGGCTTGAGACGCAGAATAAACTGCAAATGGAAGTTCAAAGATTAGAGTATCAAGGGCACAACTACGAGAACGCCTTGGAAAAGGTTCAGGTCCTCAATAAACAGAAGCAGTGCCTTGAGAATAAACTACAAACGGAAGTTCAAAGATTAGAGCATCAAGGGCACAACTACAAGAACGCCCTAGAAAAGGTTCAGGTCCTCAATAAACAGAAGCAGCACCTTGAGAAAAAACTGCAACGGAGTAAAAAAGCAGCTGATAAGCTCAAACAAGCTCTTTTAAAGGCAAAGACATTCATTGACGAAACGGTTGCTGCTCAAAACCAGAACGGTAAAGAAGATCCTGCAATAACGGAACCAGCGGCGGATGATCTCCATCAAGATTCAAAAACAGAGGTAATAATTCCGCAGCAGCCAGCGCCTGTATCCATCATTATGTTACAACCGCTAATTGAAAATATCAAAGAGACTCTCAACAAAGCATATGCCCGTAAAAACGTCTCACTCAGCATTAGCCAAGTCAACCTGCCAACCCGCATCAAGGCCCAGGGTGAGCAAATAAGAAAAGTGATGCATGGGTTATTAACAAATGCCTTGAATGCATCTCCAAATGGTGAAGATGTTCGGATGGAAGTAAGGATTGATCAAACCCAGCAGGTGCCAGCCCTGCTCAGTATCCAAGTCACTGACCACGGAGGCGGTCTTTCCATTCAAGAGCAAAACACATTCTTTTCAATGCTCAACCGAATCGGGCGGCCAATCCCCGGTGGCATTGGTGATGCAGAAATATTATATGCTGTCATTAAACTCGTTCGGGAACTTCAGGGCAATATCTGGATCAAGAGTGATATTGAGCACCCTTCAACGTATAAAGTGATTTTGCCAGTAGCGATAATGAAGGATGAATAGTATTCAAGCATAAATTTACATCTGGCATTATAATCTGAGATGTATTGAAGTGAAATTAACTCTTAAAATCAGATCGATTATTTAGATAGTAGGAACGAATTATTAGCAAGCTGGGAATTTGAGGAATCAATGCAGTTGAGAAAATATCAGATCATAACAATCACAATCTTTCTTATCATCGCTTGCACTTTATCGTCGTTTATTTTTGCTGGTATTGTTGTCCAGGCGGCTGCATCATCAGCTAATTCACCACTCAGCATCAGTGTCAAGCCTGGGCTCATCACACCAACCCCGTTCCAACCCGGTGAATTTGCCTACCAGTTAGGCGAGGGCTTCATCGAAGAGCTTCCACAGCCAGCTGAGACACCCACTCCCGTCCCCACTATCGCCGCAGAAACCAAACCAAAAAGTCAGGTAAATATTCTTCTACTAGGTTCCGACTACCGCCCTGAAAATGGCTACCGAACCGATGTGATCATGCTGCTCTCACTCAACCCGCAGTACAACTCCGTCAGCGTCATATCTTTCCCACGCGATCTTTTTGTTCAGATTCCTGGATGGCAAATGAACCGCATCAATACCGCACATCAAGTGGGCGGCTTTGAAATGCTCGCAGATACCTTTGAAGTGAATTTCGGCATCCGACCTGATCATTATGTCATGGTTGATTTTAACGGTTTCTCCCAGATAATCGATAGCCTCGGGGGGATTGACGTATACGCGGAATATAACCTCTCCGATACTTGTGCTACCTGGATCAGTGCATCGGGTCAGTGCAGTGTTGGTCCAGGACTGGTGCATTTGAACGGAGATCTGGCATTATGGTACGCGCGCGCCCGGCATACCACAAGCGATTATGACCGCAGCCGACGCGCCCAGGAAATTGTCCAGGCCACCTTCAACCGTTTGATCAGCCTGGAAGCAATCACAAGAGTACCTGAACTCTATGCAATCTATTCGAAATATGTGCAAACGGACATCGGCTTAGGAGACATTCTACCGCTTCTCCCGTTAGCAAATACAGTCCGTGATGGATCGAATATCCACCGCTATGCAATTGGGCCAAATGAGATCTACAATTGGGTTACACCTCAGGGAGCAATGGTCTTGGTCCCATTGTATGATCAAATTCACTTGATACTAGTAGAAGCCTTGCACCTCGACAAATAACTGATTGACAAGTCCAATATATTGATATAAACTAATTTTAAGAAAAATCTGACTATACGAATTTTCTGTTGGGAGACAACATGTCAGAAAAAGAGTACGCGCCAACTGCTCATATAACCGAAATAACCCTCTTGCAGCCTGCTATCCAAGCCTGGAAATACTATCTTAGAGATCAAGGGCGTTCAAAATATACAGTGAAAGCTTTTATAGCAGATATGTATATTTTAGAGAGCTTTCTTGCCCCCGATAAAGCCATTGGGGCTATTACAACTAAAGATCTGGAAAATTTCACCAACTGGATGGAAAATGAACGCGATGCACCCTGTAGCCCAAAGAGCCTTGCACGCCGCATCACTTCGATGAAATCCTTTTTCCGCTGGCTCAATCAAAACGCTGTAATTCTGGTAAATCCGGCAGAAAAATTAGTGCAACGTTCGGTGACGAGCCCACTCCCCACCGTTTTATCAGACACAGAAATTCAACTCGCACTTGAAACCGCTGAGCAATTCCGCAGCGCAGATACTCAAGATGCACGTCCGTTCACACTCTTGGCGTTAATTTTAGAAACAGGCATCAAGAAAGGTGAATGTTTAGGGCTAAACCTCAACCATCTTGATCTAGACTCTCCCAATGAACCATTTATCTTCATTCGCTACACCAATCCCCGCTATCGTTATAAAGAACGCAAAATCCCTGTTTCCGAGAAATGGGTTGATGCTTTCAGAGAATATAAAATCCAATATCAATTAACGAATGAGATCTTCCCGTGGTCGCCACGCCGGCTTGAATACATCCTTGAAGATATAGGTGAAGCCGCAGGACTGGATAAGCACATTTCCTTTGATATGTGCCGGTGGACAAGTTCACTCCAGGATCTGCTCAATGGTGTTGAAGGTGACAAGATCCGCCAAAAGCTTGGCATTTCAAAGATCCAGTGGCGCGAAGTTCATTTAAAACTGCGCAGGCTCGCACAAGGACAGGGCATTGACCTGGATGCATCAAAACCAGACCCTGAATCCTGAAAGTGCAATCAACTCTCCAAGCCCTCAGAG
>JAUXFJ010000030.1 GCA_030620065.1 Anaerolineaceae bacterium | reverse complement strand
GCAATTAACACACCAGCCACGATATTTCCGACTAAACCAGCGACTGTAACAACATTTGGCTTGATTCCCATTCCATTCAGCCATCCGCCTATTGCGTTTAGAACATCTTCAAATATATCTCTTAAGAAACCCTCAAGTCGAAAAGGTTTTATTGAATTCTTTGCCATGTATCAACCTTGTATTTCAAAATTATAACAATGCTAAACCTGAATGTATAAACAGTCAAGCACCACCCTGCGGATCCCCTACTGATCTTCCTCATCTGCAGCAATGAGTATCTCACGCTCTTTACCACCCCCCTTGGAAGGACCAAGCACACCCATTTCTTCGAGCTTATCGATCAACCGTGCAGCACGCGGGTATCCAACCCGTAGCTGCCTTTGAAGGTATGAAGCACTCGCACGCCGCTCTTTCCGTACAATGTCTATCGCACGGTCGATCAAAGCATCATCCTTATTCTCATAACCTTCATGATTGATCGTTTCTTCCCAGGGAGGTACTTCTTCTGCAATTTTAGCAGGTTCTGCTTGAGATACCTTCTTCCACCACTTTATTACCTTGTCCAGTTCCTTATCAGTAACCATAACACCTTGTGAGCGCTGCGGCACACCTGATTCGGGATGCAGGAAAAGCATATCTCCCTTGCCTAAAAGTGTTTCGGCGCCATTTGTATCCAGTACCACCCGTGAATCAATAGAGGACGCCATGGTAAAGGCAATGCGAGTTGGAAAATTCGCTTTGATCACACCTGTAACCACGTCCGTGCTGGGACGCTGTGTAGCAACCACAAGATGGATACCAACCGCACGTGATTTTTGTGCAAGGCGAACAAGAGCATGTTCCGTTTGATCCGGCGCGGTCATCATCAGATCAGCCAATTCATCAATCATCACAACCAAACGCGGCAGCTTTGTTTTATTGGTCCTGCCCATTTTTACATTATAGGAGTCAAGATTGCGCGCCCGAACCTTTTCTAAAAGCTTATAGCGGTGATCCATCTCTGCTGTTACCCAGCGCAGGACACCTAGTATCCTTTCAATATCAGTCTCAACTTGTCCCAAAATATGGGGAAGCCCATTGAAACGCATTAATTCCACCAGCTTGGGATCAATCATCACTAATCGAAGCTCTTCAGGGGTATTGTTCATGACCAAACAAGTTGTCAGCGCTGCAATGCACACGGACTTGCCTGAGCCTGTTGTTCCAGCAATCAGTAAATGCGGCATGGTTGCCAAATCGGATACCACAGGCCGGCCTGAAACATCACGGCCTAAAGGGACTGCCAGCGGGGAATTGACACGGTAAAAAGCCTCTGATTCAAGGATCGGTCGCAGGCGTACAACAGTAGTTTTACTATTAGGAACCTCTATGCCCACATAAGATTTCCCTGGTACAGGCGCTTCAATGCGTAAACGTTCAGCTTTTAACGCTAATGTTAAGTCCCGCGAAAGAGAAGAAATTTGGGAAATTCGAATTTTGTGCTTCTCGTCTGAGCCATTCTTCTCAATATAGCCCGGTTCAACAGCGTACTGCGTTACCGTTGGCCCAATTCGAAATCCAACCACCTTTGCGGGAATGCCAAAGTCAGCTAAAGTTTTTTCAATAAGCCCAGCGGTCATGTTAATCGTCCGCTTATCCGGACTATATGATTTTTCGCCTTCAAGAAGCGTTAAGGGAGGTAGAATCTCAGCTCGATCAGGGGGATTGTCAGGTCGTTCATCTACAACACTTGCAGGTGTAAATGATTTGCGAAACTCCGGGGGGATATAAGGCATCTCTTTTTCTTTTTTCGCTTTGGTTCTCTTATCCTCAACATCTTCCTCTGTCACGACAGGCGCGGGTTCAAAACCAACCGCCTGCCCATTATAAGCACCGGAGGAGTATCTTTCCAGCCTAGTTTGAACCCATTTTTCTAAACAGCCGAACAAGTTAAATCCAATGCCAACCAAAACAAAAAAAACAATGATCAAGACAATAGCCCCGCCCACGCGCCCCAAAACCACCATGAAAAGCTCTGCAATTCCCCAACCAACGATCCCTCCCATGCTGCTCCCGCTCTCAGCTTCAGCTATAGAGCTGCCATCAGTTATCGAAAGAATTGCTAGAAGGATGAAACTAGCTAATTCAAAAGCTACGATCCGTCCCAACCCTATATGTTCCGGAGGATGTTTGCGCCACCGCACAACTGTTACACCGATAATGAACAAAGAAAGCACTAATAAAAAACGGCCTAACCCAAGCCAGCGGGTTAAGAATGAAACCAGGGGGGTGATCAAGACACCTTTAGTGATACCTAGAAATCCCAGCAGCGTGATCAATGTACTGGATAGCAGGACAACCCCAAGCATATCCCACCCATAGCGCGCAAAGCGCTGTAAAAAGGCATAAAATACACCGCCTGCTTTCTCACCCTTTCGTCCCTCAAAGATATTCATTTGCCTGGGTAAAGATTGACTTTCCTTAGATTTTCGGGGAAGTTTCGCCATTATTTGTTATTTCCTCATCTCAAGACTCAAACCAAGCCGTCTTTTCTCTGGTTCAATATGTAATATTCTTACCAAAACTTCTTGACCTTGAAAAAAATAATCTTCCATCGAAACATTTGGTGGAAGATCTACCGATGAAACGTGGATCAACCCCTCAACACCTTCTTCTAGCCGAGCAAATACACCGTAATTCTTCACGCAAGTCACAATAGCGGGAACAATATCGCCAGGATGGTGTACCTCCAAAATGGATTTCCAAGGATTTTCGGTCAAACGCTTTAAACTTAAGGCAATCCGCCCCTTTTCTTCAGCGATCTGAATGATAAGCACCTGAACAATCTCACCCACTTTGAGGATATCCCTTGGGCATTGAACCCTTCCCCACGAGAGCTCAGAGACATGGATCAAACCTTCTAATCCGCCAAGGTCAACAAACACGCCAAATTCCGTGGCATTGGTTACCTTTCCCTCAACGATTTCATTTTCTTTCAGTGTACTTAATAAATAATTCCTTCGACCCTCACCTGCAAGCGCAGCACGTTCTGAAAGTATCAAACGCTCACGTACTGGTTCACACTCGATTACTTTAACCGCGATCTGCTGCCCCAGATATTCTTCAAAACACATTTCCCGATCAGATTCGTTACAGTCAGCAGGGAGGTTAATTAAATGAGAAGCAGGCACAAATCCCTGAATACCTTCTCCAGAAGCCAATATACCCCCACGATTATAACTCGTGACTGTTAATCGGATGATCTCGTCCGCATCACAGACACCTTGGATAAAGTCCCAATCCAATGCCTCCGCAGGTTTGGTTTCGGTCTTTCTTGTATCACCACAATTAATCGTCTCGTTGAATTCTTCATCTTCCTGAAGGTTTTTTTCGTCTACAAGTATAGCTGCCCACCAACCTTCATCAGGCTTTTTGACCTCACCCACCCCGTCTGAATATCCATCATTACTGCTGCTATTCATAAGCCGTCCTCCACGAACGCCTTTCAGCTATTAATGAGCCGTTGTTTCTGCTATGATATCTTAAGAGTGATCATCCGTTGAGACTGAACCATTTTCATGGACCCCTTTTTCCATCTCAAGGATCACTTTTGCTACTACTTCGATAGCAATGCGCTGTTTCCGATATAAATCAGCCTCAGACATAGCTAAACGAGATGCGATTTCCCGAACTTTCTTTCCTTCAAGAAACTTTAACTCTAATATATTATATAATATCCATTCCCCGGTAAACCGTCTTTCTCCTTCAGGTTTAACTTGGCCAATGGCTCTTTTTAAGATACCGCGCAGCGCATTTGAGTAATTGCCATCGTGTGCGGCAGCCGACTCTTGAACAATCCTTAAATTTAACAGTGGACTTTCAGTTAGCTTCGGCCCTCCCCAAAAATGTACTAGGGCATCTTTAACCCAGGAAGTGAAATCTTCCATCGGAAGAACACCCTCTTCCGATAAGATCCCGGATTGATCATACCTCGAGATCGCACGCAATTGCTGGATCAAGTTTACATGTGGCTGCAAGGCAACCAATGAATTGAGAACTTGCTGTTGCAGACGGCGGTCTTTCAAAGCCATCGCAGCCCGCGCCCCCATTAAACGGACCGCTGCCGCATGCTCTTCATCCATTTCTTTCCCCTCAAGCCAAGGAAAACCACAAATACCAAGCAGATTCTGACCATTCTGCTCACTTTCGTAAATCAGCGGCATTAATAGAAATTCTCCCCATCGAAAGAAGGTATCATTCATTTCCTTGCCGTTTTTAGCTGTGAAATGAAACAGTTCACTACTTGACTGAATTTCCCTAAACGCTCTATCATCACCAGCCTTGACTAGGTAATCTATATCTTCTTGATTAAATGCAGCCACAAATGCACCTGGCACTTGTAAACGATCACATATGGAGGCAACGACAATCTCCAGAAACTGGTTGAGGTCCTTCCGCGTCAGCAGGTGATCCTCTAAGGAACGAATGAGCATCAGGTCATCTCGGTCAGGCCCATAAAACAGCCATTTTTCCCAAATTGGTGCCAATAAGGTGATGCTATATTCAAGCAGTAAAATCGATCCGACCATTGCAATGGGAGCGAATGCAGTATAGGTAATTCCGAAATATTGTCCGATCCTTCTAATAATAGTAGTTAACCCCAACGTAACGGATGCTGTAAACGGTCCACGCATTAACCATTTAAAAAGACGGCTTTTTACAACCCGATCTGTCCATGTCACACCGAAAAAAGCCACCGAATATGCCATTGCCACCAGGAAACCACCCACGATCATGCAACTGAGAATGACAAGTATCCAAAAGGCTGCCGGGTAAGTAGCAAATATCCCTGAACCATATACTAAGTATGGATAGCAACCAATGGCAGGTGCAGTTGCGCCAGCAAAAAGATAGACCATCCTTCGGCGGCTTGTCTTTGTTACCCCGCGCTTGAATGCCCGTGCTAGGTTATAACCCGCCATAAGCATCACAGCAGCATAGTAAACTGCAAACAAACTAGTATAGATGGTCTGTGATAGATAAGGGGCCGGTTGATCAATTTCCGCTAAAGGACCGATCAAGATATTTGTGGAAACGAAAAAGAGCAGTAAAAATGAGAACACATAAACGAGCTTTACCATTAAGCTCCGCCGCCCACGACTTGGTCGGCCGGTGAGCGTTAAAAGAGCGTTTGAAAAGTGTAAGTATGTTGCAGGTAAAAAGATGATCCCCACCCACTTCAACCTGAGCAGCCACTCAACGATGATCCCCTCAGTAGATGCACTAGCAATCGCTTCAGATGTATAGACTATCACGACACAAGCCAAGATCAACGCAAATGACCGCGCAACCCTATCCTGAAGATTAAATGTTAACGCATTCAGCAAGAGCGCAAAAGCAGTGATCGCAACCCCTGCGGTTAAGATTTGCCCAATGGTCTTTAGAATGACTGTCCAACTAATATCAAATAGAGACATATTTACTGTCCAAGTTGTTTAACGAATAGATTTGCCAAAAAATAACGCTAGGTCATGGTTTGGATAGTATTGATCCTGAAATCCACAGAATTGATAACCTAATTTCTTTGCCAGATTAATTGCCGGGTTGTTCTTCGACTGCATCTCGAGGATCATATATGTCCTTTCACGTCGGCAAGCCCATCCCTCACTTGCTAAGATCAGTCCACTCGCTATTCCCTGTCTGCGCTTTTCTAGTGAAACAACCACATCCCTAACTCTGACCAAACCCGTAGTTGCATCTTCGTCTAAATAGATATATGAAACAGGGTAAGAATCTATACTTCCTACAAACACGATTGGGGATTGCTGCCAAGACGCATAAAGATCCTTTGGCGAGCGGGGATAATTGAGCTGCACTACCCTGGGTAAACGTACATCTCGGAAATTAACCCCGATAATATTTTCGTCTTGCTTGATATCCATCTGCCAAACATTGCTACTGGTATAGGCATGTTCTAACTCAATTAATAATTCTAAATCTTCTTCTCTGGCAGGTCGAATTTTAATCTCTGGCATTGTATATTACCCAATAGTCTATGTCAATTAATCCTCGGTTACGATAACTTTTACATTAATCACACAAGGGGGCAATTCAATCCCCTGGTTATCAAGTGCAACCAATCTCAACAAATAATCCCCAGGTGTCAATGAAGTGGTATACCAGTAACCCAGACTATCTTCAATCCTGATTTCACCACCTGCTGCCACAGTGATCCAATTGATCTCACCCGTTGTTGAATACTCATACTTATATGACCCGAAGTTCTCTATATTGACTGTGCCTGTTAGTTCCACAACACCGCTAACGCTATCACCAGCCTCCGGATAAGTAAACTCAAGCACATCCGCGATGCAGGTGCTGGAAACACCAGATACTTCAGTCTGTGGATACGTCTCTTGGACAGTCTCTTCACCCACAGTTTCCGGGCTGGGTGGGGTCGCAGTGTCAGTTGCAAGTACGTCAATGGTTGGTGTGGCGTAGCTGGGTTGCTGTGGTAATTCTGGCAATAAAAACGTTACCACAATAAATTCACCTAAAGTAAAAAATCCGACCAACACCAATACAGTCACAGCAGAAACAACCTTGCGTTGCGCAGCTTCCTTTTCCAGGCCAAAGACTGAACCCCGCAATTCCTTTAATGCAATCAATAGTCGCCGCAGATAGAGAATGGCGATAAATCCCAGAATAAAATAGACAATGAGCTCGATATTGCTTAGAAATCTAATTACTTGCTGCATTAAGTTTTTCCACAGGTAAAGAAACGCAAATGTCCTCCTGCGCCGCTTAACTACTTATAAAACAAATACCTTTGCTACAGCTTTGGTAATATGGCTTTGATGAGTGCGGTTAATTTTGGAACGATCAATTTCCCGGCTTCCAGCACTTCTTCATGCGAAGCAACATTCGTGCCATCTGGATCAACCTGATTAGTGATGCTGGAAATACCCAAGACCCTTAAACCGCCGTGCCGGGCAACGATCGCCTCTGGAACAGTTGACATGCCTACCGCATCTGCTCCAACCCCGCGTAGGAAGCGAATATCAGCTGGTGTTTCAAAAGAAGGACCTACTAGGCAAATATACACACCTTCCTGACAGTGAAGATTTTTTTCATCGCTGATCTGCTTGGCTAACTGAATAAGCTCCCGGTCATAAACCCGACTCATATCCGGGAAACGGGGTCCGAATTCGTCCAGGTTCGGGCCGCGTAAAGGATTAGGGCCTACCATACCGACCAGTGCAATATGATCTGTTAAGATCATCAAGTCGCCGGGAGAAAAAGCTGGGTTGATGCCTCCCGCAGCATTTGTGAGAATAAGGGTGTCTACACCTAAGCGCTGCATAACACGTATGGGCAGCCCAATATGCGACATACTATGACCTTCATAATAATGTGTGCGCCCTTGCAATACAATAACAGGTTTTCCTTCTAATTTTCCTATAACGAGCCTGCCCTTATGACCCTTTACCGTTGAAATTGGCCAATTCGGGATCTCTTCAGTAGAAATGATGGTCGCGTCTTCGATGGTATCCGCAAAATCACCTAAGCCAGACCCTAAGATCAACCCGATCTCCGGTTGTATCTTGATTTGAGCCTGTATAGCATCCTTTGCTGCATCGATCTCTGCTAAAGTAATGAATTCCGACATCGTCACCTCACTTCCGATTTTATCTATTAATTATTTAAATATATTATAACACTTGATAGCTGAAAGCTTGAATGCCCTACAAAAGCATCAATTTCTTCTTAATTTAGCACTTAGTGAAAGACGACTCTTGACTTATACTGCAATTGGGGAAATATTAACATAAAAATGGCGAGAGACAGATTCGAACTGTCAACCAATGGCTTATGAGTCCACTGCTCTACCGTTGAGCTACCTCGCCGTTTTCAATTCCTGTTGAACTGCGTTCAAAATATTACTATGCCTTTAAAATTTTGTCAACAGAATTAGGTGGAACCTCCGTTTATTAATAGCCTCATTTTGATAACATACAGAAAACTACTATCACATAACCTCGACGGCATCTCGATAACTCAAATCAAATCAATAGGCGAGACAGCTCCTTTATCTCGTCTTTAATTTACGTCAGTGGTTTTTAAGGACCCATACAAGGGCTGGGAAATCCTGCCCTGTTGCGGACACCGCACCATTCGTATTCACCATTATCCTGATTACCAATGAACTGGTTAACAGAGACCATCTTCAATTCAAAAGGACCGCTAGATGTACCATTATCCCACGTGCCGGTCAGTAATTGCCAATCGCTGCTCAAGCTGCCCTCTAAAGTTATGGTGCGTTCACCATAGATGAAACTCCCTGAAACCTTATTGTCCGTCTGGTTGAAGGTCACGATCCAGGTCACATGTCTGTAACCTGTCCTCCCAAACGAGGTCTTCCAAGTGCCAGTCCAATCGTAGATCGGTGTTGGAGTTGGTGTAAGCGTGTCGGTAGGTTTGGGTGTTTCTGTGGGGGTTAATGTCAAGGTTGGGAGAATCGCTTCCTCCGTTATCGGTTGAATATCACTCCCTTGGGCTGTCAACGTTTGCACCACTATGGTTTTTGTTTGATCTTCCACACTGACAAACGGAGTATTCTGGGATTGTTGTAGTGGTGGAGTGCTGCAGGCTTGAAGAAAGAGTGTTAGTAAAACTAATGCAATTAAGGATTTGAAATTTCTTTTGGTCATTTTCGTACTCCTCTCAACTAACAATGTCCAAATTATTCAATCACCTATATATTTTTCCATTAAATTTCTCATTTCAACGTAAGGAGCCAATCTACCTCGCTGTTATGCTTTTCACTACCTGTATGATCTTCTTCGAGCTGTACATTAGTACTGATTGGATCAGAAAGTTGTACATGATCTCCGTCTACCCCAATCTCGATAATTCAAATCAAATCAATGGTCTTTAAGGACCCTTACAAGGGCTGGGGATGTCTGCTCCATTGCGAGCACCGCACCATTCGTAGTCACCATTATTCCTATTACCAATGAACTGGTTAACAGAGATCATCTTCCATTCAAAAGGACCGCTATCTCCACCATCATCCCAGGTGCCGGTAAATAATTGCCAATCGCTGCTCAAGCTGCCCTCTAAAGTTACAGTAAATCCACCGTCGCTAAACCCCCCTGAAACATTATTATCCGTCTGGGTGAGCGTTACAATGAAGGTCAGATGGGGAAAACCCGTTACTCCATGCGAGGTTGTCCAAACGCCAGTCCAATGATAGATCGGTGTTGGTGTTGGGGGCGGCGTGTGGATAGCCAAATGTTTCGTTGATCCTACAACTGTCGCGTAATAACCCCATAGCCAACAGATGCCAGCTGCATCTGGATTCTCAATGATCCAGTAATTCCCCTCAGAGGATTTTCCGACAACTTCTGCCGTTTCTCCCACTAACAACCCACCTACCCGATCATATATCTTACCTGGTCCAGTGCGGCAGTTCGTATCTACACTCACCGTGACAGTCGCATGGTCTAATGTCGGCGTAAGCGTACTGGTAGATATGGATATTTCTGTGGGGGTTAATGTGAAGCTTGGGAGAGGCGCTTCCTCCGTTGTCGGTTGAATATCATTCCCGCCATTCCCTTGGGCAGTCAACGTTTGCACCACTATGGTTTTTGCTTGATCTTCCACACTGATCTTGGATTGTTGTAGTAGCGGAATATTGCAGGCTTGAAGAAAGAGTGTTAGTAAAACCAATGCAATTAAGGATTTGAAATTTCTTTTGGTCATTTTCGTACTCCTCTCAACTAACAATGTCCAAATTATTCAATCACCTATATGTTTTTCCATTAAATTTCTCATTCCACTGTCAGCAGTTAATCTATTTGAAGGTTAACATATTTAATTATACAAGAAAATATGGGTAAAAAATCAACCAACCGCTGAAAAATACTGACTCTTACAAGCATACTGGCGGGCCGGTACTTGGAGTAATGTCTATACCATGTTATTTTTATAATGATTCACATCAGCTGATCAATTCAAAATGCTGCACAACTCCCAAAATTAACCCAAAATGTGCTAAATGATAAGTCATCATAACCAATATGTGTGCTCGCTTAAATGGCTTGACAAAGCGATCGTATGCTAACATTGCATCCGAACAAAAGAACAATACCCCGCCTAACGCAGCTGGCAATGCTGCCTGCAGCTGCCATTCGGATTTAAATAAACTCATACTTGTCGATAACACCATTAACCAAAGTATGATTGTGTAACCGATAATCGGTATTGCCATTTTCCTTAAATGGGGTTTACTTTGAATTTCCCGACGCAATATACGATAAATAATAAAAACCGGGATCGCTATTAGTAATATACCA
This sequence comes from Anaerolineaceae bacterium, assembly GCA_030620065.1. Classification (GTDB taxonomy): domain Bacteria; phylum Chloroflexota; class Anaerolineae; order Anaerolineales; family Anaerolineaceae; genus JAUXFJ01. Next base: position 259 of record JAUXFJ010000030.1, on the reverse strand, counting down.
AATACAGAAGGGAGCAAGGGCGGAACAGTTTGATTATAACCAATTATATAAGCCATAAGGGCTAAACAAAACGCAGCTAGACCGTAAAGGAACCAGCGCGAAGATAGCAAAAGCAGCACATCACCGGCTAATGAAAACAACAAAGCCAGCATAAACCAGATCGTCCTTTTCTCAATCCCCCCTAATAGTACAAACAAAATTATCAGCAAGGCTATCACCGCAATCTTCGTAAAAGCGAAAACTTTCCGCAAATCCGCAG
>JAUXFJ010000164.1 GCA_030620065.1 Anaerolineaceae bacterium | reverse complement strand
AGTCTGGTCATCCGTGATCTTCACCCAGAAGCTGCCTTGTGCCCTCATTCGAAACTGCCCATCTCAAGTTTCAAGATGGGCAATATTTTTCAAAAAGTTCGGGACTATTTATCGTTTAGCGCGCTCAAACCGGGCAATTCTTTACCTTCCAGCATTTCCAAAGAAGCCCCACCGCCGGTTGAAACATGCGTGATCTTGGCTTCCAGGCCGGACTGATTGATCGCTGCCACTGAATCGCCGCCGCCGATAATGCTCACAGCCTTACTATCAGCCACAGCCTTGGCAACCCCAAAAGTACCCTGAGCAAACTTTGGAAACTCAAACACACCCATCGGCCCATTCCATACCACCGTGCCAGCATCCTTGATGACTGATGCGAAGGCTTCCACGGTTTTAGGTCCGATATCCAATACTCGCCACCCCTCAGGGACATCACCACTATCCATTGTCTTGGCATTGGCATCCGCATCAAAAGCATCCGCAATCGCCACGTCCACAGGCAGCATCAGCTTTCCGCCTGGCTTTTCCATCAACGCTTTGGCAGTATCCACTACTTCATCTTCCACCAACGAATCGCTCATCTCATAACCCTGCGCTTTGAAGAAGGTATTTGCCATACCCCCGCCGATTAAGATATTATCAGCTTTGGTCAGCAGGTTTTCGATCACACCGATCTTATCACTGACCTTGGCACCGCCCAGGATCGCAACAAAAGGCCGCTGGGGTTCGGCAATAGCATTTCCCAGGTATTGGATCTCTTTCTGGAGCAAGAAACCCGCCGCCGCGGGCAAATACTCTGCAACGCCGGTTGTTGAGGCGTGTGCCCGGTGTGCAGAACCAAAAGCATCATTCACGTACAGGTCTGCCAGTAAAGCCAGCGCTTTTGCCATGCCGGGGTCATTTTTCTTCTCTTCCTTATGGAAACGAGTATTCTCCAAAACAAGCACCTCCCCCACCTTCAAAGTTTTGACTGCTTCTTCAGCCTTTTCGCCAATGCAGTCCTCAGCAAACTTCACCGGAGCGTTGACCATACCACCCAGATAGTCAGCAACCGGCTTCAAGCTGAAAGCAGGATCAGCCACACCCTTCGGCCGCCCTAAATGGGAACATAAAATAACCGCGGCCCCATTTTCAAGCAGGTAATTGATCGTCGGCAGCGCAGCTTTAATACGCGTATCGTCCCCAACTTTGCCATCCTTCAACGGCACATTGAAATCCACCCGCACCAATACTTTTTTGCCTTTGTCGTCCAGGTCTGTCAGCATTTTTTTATTGAACATGCGCCTTATTCCTCCAAATGTAATAAATAGTGCGTAATGCTGTCGTTAGTCAACACACATTACGCACATATTCTTAATTCATACCTCCACCCTTGAGGGCTAGAGCGATTTTGACATTAATACAGCCAGATCAACTGTACGGCAGGAGTAACCCCACTCGTTATCGTACCAGGCAACAACCTTGACCAGCGTACCGTCTATAACTTTCGTCAGATCGGCATCAACGATTGAGGAGAGGGGATTACCCTTATAATCCATCGACACCAAAGGTTCCTCTGAATAACCCAGAATGCCTTTTAAGGCACCTTCCGAAGCCTTCTTGAAAGCCGCATTCAACTCTTCAATACTGGTGGGCTTTTCAACCTCGGCCACGAAATCCACGAGCGAGACCGTCGGGGTTGGGACGCGGATTGCAAAGCCGTCAACCTTACCCTTCAGGTCAGGGATGACCAATCCTACTGCCTTGGCGGCACCGGTGGTCGTCGGGATGACGTTCATCGCTGCTGCGCGCGCACGCCGCATGTCTTTGTGCGCCATGTCCAGAATCTTCTGATCATTGGTATACGAATGGATCGTGGTCATAAAACCGCATTTTATCATCAGCATGTCATGCATGATCTTGGCTGCTGGGGCAATACAGTTGGTGGTGCAGGAAGCATTTGAAACTACATGATGTTTTGTAGGATCATACATGCCTTCGTTCACACCCAGTACAATTGTCAGGTCCTCGTTCTTCGCCGGGGCGGAGATAATAACCTTCTTTGCACCGCCCTCGAGGATGTGTACATTTGCACCCGGTTTGCCTTTGGCAGGGTCACCTTTCCCATCACGGAAAACACCCGTGGCTTCCACAACGATCTCCACGCCCAGGTCACTCCAGGGCAATTTGCCGGGGTCTCGTTCAGCGAAAACCTTTATGACCTTTCCATCAACAACCAGATTCCCGTTCTTCTCTTCAACGCTGCCTTCATAACGGCCATAATTCGAATCATACTTGAAAAGGTGTGCATTCGCTTTTGCATCAAATAGATCATTGATCGCTACAACTTCCAACGTATCACCCGCAAGTTCATTAACTGCTTTTAGAACTTGGCGGCCAATCCGGCCAAAACCATTAATACCAACTTTTACTGTCATTCTATTATCCTCCTGATAATTTTTTATCGCTGTTATTTTACCATTACTTCAATTTAATCAAAATTGTCATTAATAATGATTCGATAGTGTCAATCCGTTAAAGGGCCAGTGCGGTCATAAAAAAGATCCATGACAACTTTAGCCAGTTGTTTGGAATCATGCCGCCAGGGATAAATCTCATCTGCCAAATCTGACTCATATACGTTGCAATGCTGCCTGAGCTCCTCATTAGCTTTTACCCACTCAACAGACCTTCCTAATTTTCCTTTAAAACACTTGTTACATATCACCAGATCAAAAAGATTCTCCCCAATATGCTTCTCAACTGTTTGGACATGGTCAGAACAATTGTATCCGTCCGTTTCGCCGCGTTGTGTGGCAACATTACTTATAAAGAATTTTAATGCACGGCTGGCACGCACTGCTCCAGCCAGATCCATCACCAGCAAGTTAGGCAAAAGGCTCGTGTATAGGCTGCCCGGACCTACAATGATGAGATTCGCCTCCAGAATCGCCGAAACTGCCGGCGGAAAAGCTGGCGTATTGGCTGGATTCAACCATACACGCTTGATCCGCCCCGGTGCTTCTGTGATCTGGCTCTCGCCCAAAACATGCACTATCGTTTCAGATCCCGGTTCCTGAATATCAGCCAGTAGTTCAACGTTGCTCAATGTTGAAGGCATCACTTTGCCATAGATCGCCAATACGCGTCCCGATTCAGCTACAGCTTCTTCAAAACTTCCTGTGATCTCAGTTAAAGCAGTGATAAGAAGGTTTCCTAATGAATGCCCCTCCAAACCCGCACCAGCTGAAAAACGATATTGAAAAACCTGCGAAATCAGCGCTTCATCACTGCTCAATGCTGCCAGACAGTTGCGGATGTCCCCCGGTGGCAGGATGCCAATGTCTTTGCGTAATTCGCCGGAAGACCCGCCATTATCAGCCACGGTTACGATCGCAGTGATGTTATGGGTATACTCTTTCAACCCCCGCAACAGCGCTGCCAATCCGTGCCCCCCGCCCAGGACCACAATCCGCGGCCCTCTTTCCTTGCGCCGGTAGCCGGAAAGTGTCTCAAGTACTGGTTTGCCAGGTCGTACAAATGGTTTCAAAAGCGAGCGGTTCGATCCCCACACACCGATCAAGATCAGGATCACACCCAAACCGCCAAACACAAGGAAGCGGATTGGTCGATCTAAAAATTGAAGCGAAAGCGCAGTGAGCACCGGCAGCCACCAGGCATCCGGCGCGTTGTGGTAAACGTCCAAAACTATCAACGCCAGACCCAGTCCCAATAACATCGTCCCGACGATCACCAGCAATAACCAGCGTTTAAAACCCAGACCAGGCAGCAACCAGCGTATCCCATACTTGATGCGCCCAAAAATACATTTCCACCAGGGTTGTTTCTTGTCACCATTTTGCATAACACCCCGATGATAGCAGGATTCAGATGAGTCGTCAACATGTCCAACCGCCCTCATTATCCCATTTCACCTCCATGGTTCCTGGGATGCATCCTTAGCTTCACAACGCAAAACGACAATAACAATGTCAGCCCGTATTATCCAGAGTCAGTTTCGTGGAATAGATCGAAGCAGGTGAATACTTGCTCTAATACAACAAATCCCCAGGTGAAATACCCGGGGATTTATTTAATTATTAGCGAGAATATAAAACAGATTTATTTAAAGATCAGCGGCAGATAATTATAGTAATCTCCCAGCTCTATCTGGATTTGATTTATCTTTGGCGTCAGGGTCGGTGACAGCGAATCCAGTTCCACCTTCCAGCGTAAGTCCATACCGGTAGTTGGAAAAGTGAATTCCACACCTGGCTGCACAATATACCACCTGACTCCGCCATTATTGCTCAAATAATAGGTCACGCTTGTGTTGATTGGAAGATCAGCGCTTGCTGTCAATGTTGCACCAAGAATATTGCTGCTTTCTGTATCCACCCGCAAAGATGTTGCTAGTCTGCGCGTAGTGTCATAACTATTACGTTGCAAGTACAGGCGGTTGGGT
>JAUXFJ010000140.1 GCA_030620065.1 Anaerolineaceae bacterium | reverse complement strand
TGCTGGGTAAACTCTTACGGCTACCATTACGCTTGCTCCCACCAGGCATGATCATGCCCATCTTGCAGGGATGCATGTGCGGCATGAAGTGGGTGGTCGGCTCAGGCGAGCACGGTTACTGGCTGGGGTGGTATGAATACCGCAAACGCCAGGCTTTTGAACGTGAGATCAAACCCAACAGCGTGTTCTTCGATATCGGCGCAAATGTAGGTTACTTCAGCTTGCTGGCTGCCAAATTATCTGAGCCTAAAGGCCACGTTTACGCTTTTGAACCCCTGCCGCGGAACATCAAGTTCATTCACAAACACATTGCGCTCAACCATCTCGCAGAGCGCATCAGCGTGATCGAAACTGCTGTTTCTGACAAAAGCGGCAGCACCCACTTTGACCTTGGCGCCAGCACAGCTATGGGGCATATCTCCTCTCAAGGTCAGCTTGAGGTGCAGTTGGTCAGTTTGGATGAGCTTTACAGCAAGGGTCAGATCCCTGCACCTGATTATATGAAAGTCGATGTCGAGGGGGCTGAATTTGAAGTTCTCAATGGCGCCCGCCAAATATTACAAACCAGGCATCCGATACTCTTCCTGGATACCCACGCCCGTAGCGCACATGATAAAACCGTCACCCTGCTGCAAGAACTGGGGTACAGCCTGGAGTGTATAGATAGGAAAGCCCTACCGGATAGCAAGGAGATACTGGCAAAACCGATGAACGAATTCAAAAATTGAACCAGCTTCTACAGCCTCCTTTTCATATTGCTCACCAAAAACCAGACTGAGGAAACAAGACCTGCTATCTACAATTTATTAAATCCAGGTCTTTTATTCAATGCAAGGTATTCGATGAGAAAAAATCAGTCTTTTACCTTCTTCAATGTTTCGGGGACGAAGAAGGCAAAGATCAAACCTGCCATTATCCCGGCGCCGGCGACCGCCAGTGATGCACTCGGCAGAGTCAGAATATCAGCAACGTATCCAACCACAAGCGGTCCACCACTTAACCCGGCATCTCCCACCCAGCGCCACAGCGCAAGGAATGTGCTACGCCCCACCTGCGGAGAAAGATCTGCTCCCAGCGTCATCATCGTACCCGAACCAAATCCATGCCCAAAACCGATCAGGGCAGAGACCAGCACCGCGCCGTTAAACCCATGCGTTAAGGGTAATAAAGCCAAGCCCAAACCCTGGATGACAAAGCTGGGTACGATTGCCCACTTACGCCCGACGCGGTCCATGATCAACCCAACAGGATAAAACAAGGTCATGCTCACCGCTGAAGAAGCCGCCACAATATAGCCTATCGCTTCAATATCTAATCCCAAGACATCTGCGCAGAAAAGTGGTATGATCAAGCGCTGCCCGGCACGCGTAATCTGCGACAAGATATGTCCGAAACCCGAGATGCTCAACACACCCAGGCGCGGACGTATCTCAGACCACATCAAGCTCCCTTGTGAAGTATCGGTGTCTATTAAACCTTCTTCCTCCTCAATGAAATGATGCCTTGCGATCAATACGATCAACATCGCGACACCACAGAAGATCAAAAATACCAGGAACGGCAACCTGAAATTTATTCTTGAGGAGATGATGCCGCCTAATACTGGTCCTATGAAGACCCCAAGCCGGAAAACGCCGCCGAATAGCGCGATTGCTCGTCCGCGGGATTCCGTTGCAGCAGCCCCAGTAATATAGACATGCCTGGCGATACTATAAAGGGACATACCCATACCAGCCAAGATTCGCAATCCTAAGGCAAGGAAAATTGAGTTGACCCAGAAAAGCGCACCGGTGCTCAAGGCACATAAGCCAATCCCAATAAGTGTTGCCAGCTTTTTCCCCACCTTCCGAAGAATTAAACCCGAGGGCAGATCAGCAAGCAATGTCCCCAAACCCGCCCCCGAAACTACCAAACCGATCAGCCCGTATGAATCGCTTAGTCCACCCGCATAAAGGGGCAAGACCGGCGTCAGCAATCCCAAAGCCAATGCGAAGAAAAATGTTGGCAGATAGATTGGCAATATCAGAGGATTTTCCCAAAATTTGCGCAATGTACTGGCGCGTGTGTTTGGTTTCTTTGAAGACCGCATAACTAGTTGATTGTATTCCATTTATCATACTTTGTCGAATTCCCGCCTTAAAAGCACCTGATTTGCTGCATTTAAGTAATCATCCAGAGCGATTACTTACCCACCCTGGCTTATTTCTCACTTCCCCAATGCCCGAATGACATCCAATAGAGGAAGTAGTCCCATGTATTCCCCAACAGATTCCCCATGCGGATCATGCGCAATACAAGTTCAATCGCTTCTACAGTCGCCTTACCGTATTGAGCTACAACCCGTTCACGCGCCTCTATTTCTGGCTTCGTATTCGTTTCTGCCCAATGCTGGGCGTAAAGCAATGCAATTACCTCTTCCTTTGGGCTACTATCAAACAAACCCCGTCCTAATGCCTGGAGCTCCTTTTCAGATATCCCTGCAGTTAATGCCATACGTGCATGTGCATGCAGACAATAACGGCAGCCATTCACCTCTGTAACAGCCAGCATCAAACGCTCGCGAAAAGCCTCATCTATCACCCCATTGCGCATCAGCCCCTTGACCTCCTTGCGTTTAGAAGTCATAACCTTCACATCGGTCAAGACTTCCCTCAGATTGCGATAAGTCCGTCGCTTGAATTTTTCCAATCCTGCCCTCCAATAAGAAGTTGTGAAGTTATGAGTATACCCCCATTACATTAACCACTTGCATTAAATCACACTGCCCGACTGGTCCAGTAGCAAGCCGAGCAGTGTTTTATACTAAATAGGTATCAAAGCATTACCAAAAAACGCTCTCCAATCCGGTGACATATTTGGAATTCTTCGTCACCATGAAGGGGAAATAGGATGCCGCCCTTTCGGCCTGCTTATCCTCCTCCTTCTGGTACTTCAATTCCACCACAATGCGCTTATAATCAACGAATTTATAGCGGAAAGCGTTCATCAGATGGCGCACATTATAATATGCCAGCGCTGTATCCACCGTCACCCTGAAACGGCCATCCAGTGTCGCAAAATACCAGCGGTAATAACGGTTGATCAAGACCGGCGACAAGCCGTGCAGTCCAAGGCTGATATCCAACGGCAGTTCATTCTGCCTAAAAAACTCCTCTAAAACCTGTTTATTGAAAGTCTTGTCAACCCGCAGCCCGCCCAACGGTACCTGAACCTTGCGATTCATCAATCCTTGTCTGAGTTTAAATTCAAGCATCGTCTTCGGGGAGTCACCCAGAAGGTCACCATACCAACGCAAGCGTACCTTGCGGCGTTTTTCCACCCCGTCAACATTTTCCATATAATTGACCAGGTCTTCGCTGTCCAGGTAGATGTTATTCACATAGCGCGGCGGGTAAGGCTGCACAAACATCATCGGGTGCAGCTTGACCAAAGCCCGCACATGATGGCTGTCCAGCTCATCGACCAGGAATTTGCGCTCATAGCGCAGTTCTTCCAGCGGTTGATCTTTATCCCATTTCATAACCTACCAGATACCCTTGTTATCCAAAAAGGTGACAGAAACCTGTGTCGAAAGAGCTTTCACCGCTTCCTTAGCCGCATTCAGATTCTCAATACGCTTGAACTCCACCAAGAAAGCTACTTCAAGCACTTCCTCCGTCTCGTCCAGACGCATCAGTTTGAGTTTTGTGGTGTGCGACTGCAGTGCCTCCATCACCTGCGGCAGATCGACTTTGCCGGGTGCCTGGCTGGTGATGGTGAGGTGCAGGTTCACATCTGCCTTGGACTTGCGGAATAGTTTAAGCAAACCGATGATCACAATAGCGATCGCGAATGCGACGGTCGTCACCAGACGCTGGTTATCACCCAAACCAATCCCGATGCTGATCGCAAAGAACAGGTATGCCAGCTCTTCGGGCTCTTTGACCGCCGTGCGGAAACGCACGATGGAAAGCGCACCAACCAAACCGAGTGACAGTGCTACGGACGAACGCACAACCAGGATTATGAAGGTTGTTGTCACTGTCAACAGTATGAAATTGGCAGCAAACTTGCGCCGATTTGAAAGCGACCCACCCCAATAGATATAGACCCTGCTTAAGATAAATGAAAGCACTACCGCCAGCAGCAGGTTAACTACAAATGTCATCAGGTCAACTGAGCTGCCCTCCGTACCGAAAAGGTCCTGGATGCTGTCAATCAGGCTGCGTGCAGACGTAGCCGTGGTCGGCTTTGCAGTTGCGGTCGGCTCGGCGATCAATTCAGGGACAGGCTTTTCCTGCAAACCTTCACCAGCTGGTGCCTGCCCCTCAAATAATGGCAGCGTCAAGCTGATGCTGTCGATCTCAACCGAACCTTCCCCAAGCATGTGAAAGCCGATACCGCCCGGTAACAAGGGCTCAGGATCAGTTGCTGTGATCAGGATCACGCCATCCGCAGAGATCGTATGCGTACCCTTAAGAACCTGGATCTGCAGATCAATCCATGTGTTGGCCGGCAGCGTGTTGGCGGCCTCTCCCAAGCGTGTGGCTTCAGATGGTCTGCCTTTATCCAACAGGATCATATCCGGCAAAAAAACCAATGTGTAATTATCTACATTTTTACCACGCGCGAAATATTGGATAAAAAATTCGCTTACGCCATCATTGAACTTTATACGAATATTGGTAGTTTGATTTCCCCAGCCGCCCATCTTCATGGCAAAGTCCCCCGTGGAAAGCCTCAGCACGCCCTCTGCTACATTAAGCTCCGCTGTATACTCCCAGCCTTCAAACTGGCTATTTTCAAAATCCTCGCTGAAACCTTCACGCGGCGGTTGGGCAGAAACAAGCTCAGGACTCATTAACAAGCACAACAGCACCAAGCCTATCAGCAGGGCAATCGATCGAATTTTTCGCTTCATTGTTCACCTCTTTTTCATATTCTTATTAGATTAAATA
>JAUXFJ010000086.1 GCA_030620065.1 Anaerolineaceae bacterium | reverse complement strand
TAGACTACTGTTGATATCAGTGCCATGTGCGCCAGCGTTGCCATAGACTGCACCGCCTACTGTTCCGGGTATTGTCGCTGCCCATTCAAGGCCGCTTAAACCCCTTAGAGCGGTTTGACGGGCTACGGTACTCAGTATGGTGCCAGATTCAGCGAAGACACTTGGCGGGTTTTCATTTGAATGAATCTTCAGCGTATGCGCCCGATTTAAGAGGATCACACCTTTAAAGCCTTTGTCACTAACCAAGATGTTTGATCCACTTCCGATGACACGGAAGGGTATCTGCATGTCCCAAAGTGATTGGACTGCTTGAATGAGCTCATGTTCTGTGTTAATTGGCAAGAGTGCATCCACGGCGCCGCCCACGCGGGCGGTGGTGTAATTAGCCATCCTCACGTTTTCCTGCAGTTTTTGTCCAAATTGTTCTTGCAGTTTTTTAATCGATACAGGCATGCTTAAACATCCATTTACTAATCTATTTGCTGCTTAATTCTCTAATTTTCAAGCTAGCTAAAGTCTGTTTGCTGATCTGCGGAGCATCACCCGCCGATAGTACCAAAACGACATCGTTTTTTTCTAAGTTCTTCAAGAGATATGTTTGTACGTCTTCAAAATCAGCAATATATTGCCCTTTATTGCCTGGCAGGGCGTCTGTGATGCGCTTAGGTGAATAGCCGGGGTCAATTTCTCTGGCTGCATAAATTTTGGTGATGATCACCTTATCAGCGTGGTTTAATGCGCTGATAAAATCACTTTCCAAGGTCATTGTCCTTGAATAGGTGTGCGGTTCCCAGACTGCCCAAATACGGGATTGCGGGAAGCGCTGGCGGGCAGCTTGTAAGGTAGCCTCGATTTCCGTAGGGTGATGGCCATAATCATCGATGATGGTTACGCTGTCTGCCTGACCCAAGATGTCAAATCTGCGTTGAGTGCCTTTGAATTCCGACAGTGCAGTGACGGCCTCCTGAAGCGGCAGATCTAATTTGTGGATAACCGCCATGGCTGCCAAGGCGTTACGAATATTATGTTCCCCTGGCACTTGCAGTTTGAGCGCACCTAACTTAATAAGGACTGCGTCACTTGTTTTATAGACGACATCAAACTGGGGGCAGCCGTTTTTGCCGATTTTTATATTGTGTGGCTGATAGTCGGCTTGTTTGTCAAATCCATACGTCAGCAAGTTTTTTTGTTTCTGATTTACAGATTTAAGTAATCTATTGACACCTTTATCATCGATGCAAAGAAAACCTTTGCCATTAATCTTAAGGCGATCAAGGAAATCTTTAAAAGCCAGCTGATAATCTTCGGGAGTTGGGTAACAATCAGGATGATCGTGTTCAATGTTTGTGATCACGATAAGCTGGGGATTCAGACCCAGGAACATACGATCATATTCGTCTGCTTCAATCACAAAGAAGGGACCATTCCCTGCTTTTGCATTTCTGCCCAATTGTTTGATAACACCACCAACGATAAAAGAAGGATCTTGTTGAAGCTGGGTCAGGATCCAAACAAGCATCGATGTGGTCGTGGTTTTTCCATGGGTGCCTGCTATGGCGATAGTCGTGCGACCTTCCAGGAGTTGTTGCATGAAATCTGCCCGTTTGAGGACCGGAATCCTTAGTGAACGAGCAGCGATGACTTCAGAGTTGTCATCCTGGATTGCGGAGGAGCGAATGACCAAGTCAGCGCCTTTAATGTTATCCGGAGCATGTCCCAGATAGGTGTGTGCACCAGCTTTTCTTAGGGTATCGAAAAGTGTGGACGCGGTTTTATCCGAGCCGCTGACCGTATATCCACTTTCCAAAAGTACACGGGCGATTGCTGAAAGACCTGTGCCACCAATTCCGATGAAATGAACATGTGTCATTAGATGAACACCACCAGTACGAATATGAATGAGATTGCTATCGCGAAATAGATTGCAGGGACTTGAAGCCAATTGGGTGGGAGGATGTTGATAAGGTCCAATGCAGCCTGGCCAGCAGCAGTGGTTGCATCAGGAGCAGTTATGGCATCAAAGGGATAACCGGCTTCATGCAGATAAAACCAGGCGGTCCCAAAGAAGAGAAAGCCATTGACTGCTCCCAGGAAAATCCCTAAAATGAAATCTTGCAGCCGCTCACGGATGAAGAGACCTGACTCAGCCAACTTACGAATATTTGGAGTTTGGTATCCGAAAAAGACCAACAAACCCAGGATGATTATGCGTACCCAAAACAAGGTCTCAGGATTAAATCCGCCATCAATAAAGGGTAGGAGGACTGTAATGATAAAGATCGCCAGAATTACACCAAAAGTGACCAGTAATTCCTTTGCCCACCCGCGTATAGTACCGATAAAGGCAAAGAGAATGATATACATCCAAAAGAGAACTGTTAGACTAACCACTATTTAATACTCCTCACTCAGCACACGCCGACAAGTTCTTGAATCAACTTGGCTATCTTGTCAGCCGCATCAGGATGGGCTAGCGATGCCATAGCCTTCCTCATCTTATTCAGTTCTTCAGGGTCGCGCATCAGGCGGCGAATTGTCGGAAGCAGCTCCTCGTCTAATGCTTCGTCGCGAATCATCACAGCTGCATTGTTCTCTACAAGGTATTCTGCGTTCACTTTTTGATAGCGCCATGCATATGGGTAGGGCACTAAAATTGCCGGCAGACCGAAAAGCGGATATTCACCCAAGGTTGAAGCACCAGCGCGCGATATGACAAGATCTGCAGCTGCTAATGCGGCACCCATCTCATGCAGGTAAGGGAAGGCCTGATAACGAGGGCTCAGATTCTGGGTGCGTTCCTGGATCACTTCCCAATCGAGATGACCGGTCAGGTGAATGACTTGAAAATCCTTGAGCAGCTCGGGTAAAACATCCAATAAGGCATAATTGATTGAACGGGCTCCGCTGCTGCCGCCCATAAACAGGAGGGTACGGAGGTTTGGCTCCAGCCTGAAATATGCCCGTCCAGTCTTGCCATCCCATTTTTTTAGGTCTTCTCTGATCGGATAACCGGTCATGGTTAATTTCTCCTGATTAGGAAAGAAATGTTCAGAACATTTCGTAGTTAATGCGATCTTATCTGCAAAGCGAGCTAAAAACTTTAAAGCCAAGCCTGGTTCAATATCAGGCACATAAAGCACAGCGGGTTTTCTAAGGGCAGCAACTGCCATAGGGATGGCAACATAACCACCAGTGAAGAGCAGCACATCAGGCCTAAATTCCTTAAGGATCTTTCGAGATGCCAGGTATCCTTTAAACAGTTTGAAAAGGTTGCCTGGTATTTTTTTTAAGCCAACGCCATGTACGCCAGCAGCTGGAATGGAAGTAAATGGAATGTGCAATCTCTTCACGAGTGCTTCTTCCATGCCGCCCTGGCTACCAACCCATAACAGGCTTTCAGGATTGATCTTAAGGGCTTGTGTGACGGTTACCGCGGGGTACACGCCGCCGCCTGTCCCGCCCGCGCAAATCAACAACCGCACTGGTCTGGCTCCTTTCTGAAGTTTCCTGTTTGACCGAGCAACGCGCAATATTCATTACAATGCCAATTGCAGCCAAGCTTGATATCATACTTGACCCTCCGGCACTTATGAATGGGAGGGCGTTGCCAGTGAAGGGAAACAATCCCACAATAACGGCGATGTTCATCAAAGCTTCAAGCGCAATCCAACCAGTTAGACCATAAGCCAATAAAGAACCAAGCTGGTCAGGTGCTCGATTGGCGATAACAAAGCCTCGCCAGAGTAATAGGCAAAATAAGATAATGATGATAATTGCACCAATGAGCCCGGTTTCTTCAGCGACCACCGCAAAGATACTGTCAGTATGTGGAAGCGGCAGTCCGGTGAACTTTGTGTCTGCCTGGCCAATACCGACACCAAATACGCCACCTTTAATAATTGCTTCAAAAGTGCGCCGGATATGATAGGATCCTTCGATAGGGTTTTTTAATCCAGAAAGATAGTCTGAAATACGAACGCTGCCAGTAGGTGTTGCCGCTACTAAACCGCCTCCGGCAAGGAGGATGACCGCTGCCACCAAGATGATTTGCTTCCAATCGCCTCCTGCGAGGAAAAATAGCATGATCCCAAGCATGAGGATAGTTGCTGATGCACTAATATCTGGTTGAATAAATATCAAGCCGCCTATCAAGCCCAGAATCACACCTAAGGGGAACAAACCGATATTGATGTCTTTTAGATCATCTTGTCTTTTATAAAGCCAGAAGGAAAGGTAAAGAATAGTCACAACCTTAGCCAGCTCTGCAGGCTGGATAGAGCCGCCGAGCAAAGCACGTGATGAATTGAAGCGAACATCATTGATGATCAACACTATGACCAGTAAGGAAATACAAGCGATCATGATAAAAATCAGGAACTTTTCATAACGGTGATAATCAACAAGGCTTAGGATAGTTGCACCGATAATACCTAAAATCACCCAAAGGACTTGGCGACCAAAAATATAGGTTGGTTCTTGTCCCATTAGGATGGATGCATCCCAACTGGAAGAATAGACCATCAATAATCCAAAAACGAGCAGGATCGCGACAATCAGCAGGAGTGGAACGTCAAAAGGCAATCGGAGAGGACGTCCACCAGTTTTTGTCTTTGGCTTAAAAGCCGATTTTACGAAAGTTCCATTACCCATGTTTGAAACCACTTTCCACGTTCCTCAAAGTCTTTAAACTCATCGAAGCTCGTTCCACCTGGTGAAAGTAAAACCACATCGCCAGGTTCTGCGATATTTGCAGCAGCTTGGACAGCTTGCTTAAGTCCCTTGCAGTGTGTGATTGTGAATGGTCGTGTGCCTATTTCAGGTAAACCGAATGTATTTAATATCTTGTCAGCAGCTTCACCAAAAACGATCAAATGGTTTACTCGCTGCCTGGTAAGGTTCGCTAAATCTTCCCACGGCAGGTCTTTATCTCGTCCACCGAGGAGCAGCACCAGTGGATCGTCAAATGAACGGATGGCTGCCATGGTTCGTTCTGGTGCAGTAGCTATTGAATCGTTATACCAATCTGTGCCTTTATAAGAGCGCACAAGTTCCAAGCGGTGCGCAACACCTGTAAAGTCATCAATTGCTTGCCCTATGGCTGGCAGGGCAAACGATGCACCAGCGGCGATAGCACAAGCTGCCAGTACGTTATGAAGATTATGCTCCCCGCGTAGTTTTATCCATTCAGTTGGCAGAAGTTTAACCTGTTCTCCGTTTACCTGGAGGAAAATATGGTCATTCTTGAGGTAAGTGCCGTCCATATAATGCAGGGGCGCCTTGATACCGAAGCTAAGAAGGTTTGCTTTTACGTCTCTGGTTAGATTCCAAGAGCCTTTATCGTCTCTGTTGAGGATAGCCGTGTCATTTGAATTTTGATATGCCAGGATCCTGGCTTTTGCCGCTGTATAAGCCTGCATGCTGCCATGGCGATCAAGGTGATTGGGTGTGATGTTTAATACTGCTGCCACGTCAGGAGAAATGGACATTATCTCCAGTTGGAAACTGGATAGTTCCA
The DNA here is from genome assembly GCA_030620065.1 of Anaerolineaceae bacterium. Taxonomy (GTDB): domain Bacteria; phylum Chloroflexota; class Anaerolineae; order Anaerolineales; family Anaerolineaceae; genus JAUXFJ01. The sequence goes on along the minus strand of JAUXFJ010000086.1, from coordinate 1,303 downwards.
GGATCGCAATATCGTCTGCTTCTATCTCGTCGATCTGATCGATGAGTGGATTGCCAATATTGCCGCCTACCCAGGCACGCCCCCTCGAATTCCTGATTTCCATATGGGTTCTGGCGATATTGCCAAGCAGTGCGGTGGTCGTCGTTTTTCCAGCCGACCCGGTAATTGCGACAACTCTGCAAGGGCAAGCTTCCATGAAGAGCTGAGAATCATTTGAAAGGGGAATTTGACGGTTTTGAGCTTCAATGACGATCGGCGTGGTCAGCGGGACACCACCTGAGAGGCAAATCAGGTCTTTATCATCCAGAAGTTCAAAAGGATGGCCGCCAACTGCCCACTTGACAGGTATGTCTGCGAGTGAGTGCACGACTTCTTCTGCCAGTTGAGCCTCAGAGCGGCTGTCTGTCAGTGTGACTTCGGCATTGTGGCGGGATAGATAACGCGTTAAGGCTAACCCCTGGCGAGCAGCACCGATGATTAATACGCGTTTACCTGACCAGTCTTGAACCATTATTACTCCACAAAAATGAATGCAAATCCCAGTAATGTAAAAATAAGCGAAACGAGCCAAAACCGTTGAACTACTTGCGTTTCACTCCAACCACTCAATTCAAAGTGATGGTGAAGCGGGGCCATTTTAAAGAAACGCTTACCTTTGGTAATTTTAAAATAAGACACTGGGATGATCACACTAAGCAGATCACTTATCGGGATGATTGCAAACAAAGGCAGCAGTAACCAATGACCTGTCATTAAGGCCACAACAGCCAGGGTTGCTCCGAGTGGCTGTGCTCCTGCGTCGCCCATAATTAACTTGGCAGGATGTACATTGAACCAAAGGAACCCGAAGAGCGCGCCCACAAGTGAAAAGCAAAAGCGCGCCAGGAAAACTTGCCCTTGAACCAGAGCAACGATCCCATAAGCGCTAAAAGCCGTGGCAGCGATCAGACCAGCCAAACCATCCAAGCCATCAGTGAAATTGACAGCGTTGGCCATGCCCACAATGATGACGATTGCAATTGGAATATATAGAGATCCAATATTGATCACTTCTTCAGCAGTCGGCCAATAGAGCTGTGGGACTTTTAGCACATATTGAAGCGCAAAGGCTATTCCTGCTGCCATAATGAGCTGAAGGATTAATTTAGTGCGAGCTCGCATTCCCAAACCACGCCGTGGGCCACGAATACCTTCCCAGTCATCTATTGCTCCGAGAATGGCAAAGCCCCACATTGTTAATAGGGGGAGCGCAACGGAACGCCCCAAGACGTTGTAACCCAATAGTGAAACTGCATTTAGCAAG
>JAUXFJ010000073.1 GCA_030620065.1 Anaerolineaceae bacterium | reverse complement strand
GATTTATCATGGCGTGAGCAAAGACCATCACTATAGCCTGGGGCTCGCCTTGCTCGACCTTGATGACCCCACAAAGGTTATTGCACGGCAGCCTGAACCCATTTTGGAACCAGAACTGGATTGGGAGGTTAATGGCTATGTGCCGAACGTTGTGTTTAGTTGCGGACAAGTCATTATCAGCGACGAGCTTTTCGTCTATTATGGTGGCGCAGATACTGCAATTGGCGTTGCTAAAATTCAGACAAACGATATTATATTTTAAGGTTTGAGATGACTATAAAGAACAAAACAAAGAACATCGGGATTTTTCACTATCAGGTTGGTCACACCGACGGCGTCTCGTTAGAACTTGAGAAATGGCAGCGCGTTTTTGAAGAAATGGGGCACACTGTCCATCTCTGTGCGGGCGATCTGGGTTCAGCGGATGGGACGCTCGTTGAGGAAATGTATCATCATATTCCGGCAATTGAAATTCTGAATTACAATACCTTTAAGGAATTGCGTGACTTCGACGCCGAAGGCTACAGAGTGGAGCTTGAACGCTGGATTAGCATCCTTGAACAACGGTTTCGGGAATTTATTATCGAGAAAAAGATTGATTTCATTGTCCCGCAAAATGTATGGTGCGTAGCGTCGAATCCCGCCGTTGGCGTTGCATTGGAAAATGTCCGCCGGGAATTTGACATCCCTGCATTGGCGCATAATCACGATTTTTTCTGGGAGCGTAGGGACGGCGTCTCGCTGACCTGCGACGCTGCGATTGAATTGGCGCAAAAGTATCTTCCGCCGCGCGACCCGAAAATTAAACACGTGGTCATCAATAGTCTGGCGCAAAAGGAATTATTGGCACGTAAGGGAATAGTCTCTACTGTTGTGCCGAATGTATTCGATTTTGATGCGGCGCCGTGGGAAAAAGACGACTATAATGTCGATTTTCGCGAGCGGATTGGGCTAAAAGAAAACGACATCCTGATTTTGCAAGCGACCCGCATCGTGTCACGCAAAGGGATAGAATTGGCTATTGATTTTGTCAAAGCGCTGAATTCACCATCGAGACGGGCTAAACTTCAAGCACATGGTTTATACAATGGTCAGAAATTTACTCAAGATAGTCGGATCGTTCTGGTTCTGGCGGGTTATGACGGCGACGATGTGGTTGGATGCTATATTCGACGTCTTAAGGAAAAAGCCCAAAAAGAGGGGGTGGATATGATCCATATTGAGAATCTGGTTGATTTTACTCGCCAAACACGGCGGGGTGAAAAAATCTACTCTCTGTGGGATACCTATGTTTTTGCTGATTTTGTCACTTATCCCAGTCTGTGGGAAGGCTGGGGTAACCAGTTTTTGGAGGCACTGCGCGCCCGCCTTCCTATCGTGCTCTTTGAATACCCCGTTTATCAAAAAGACATTGAGAGCAAAGGATTCAAAGTCGTTTCACTTGGCGCAGATATCCAAGGTGTTGATCAGGCAGGGTTAGCGCAAGTATCCCCTGAGGTTGTCGAACGGGCGGCTGACGAAGCCGTAGTTCTGTTAACAGATCGACAATTCCGACATAAAACTATTGAACACAATTTTCGCGTTGGGCAAAAATACTATTCGCTGGATGCCCTTCGGAAGTATCTTGATCAATTATTGCCTGAATAACGAAGGGAAATGTTATGAGTACTACTACCGAACAACGACTTTCCAAACATTTGGAATTTATCTATGGTGGAGAACAAGCTGCCCAGCTCACAAATCGTATTCTCAAGATTTTGAAACGTTTCAAAGCCGAGCATCCTGATCTGATGGCATCTAATTCCAAGGATTGTGTGAGCGAGCAGGACACCATTTTAATTACCTATGGAGATATGGTTCAACAAGAAAATCACCTTGCCCTTCAAACCCTGGCAGAGTTTCTTAAAAAACATCTGGCAGATGACGTCAGTACGGTTCATATCTTGCCTTTTTATCCTTATTCTTCAGATGATGGATTTGCTGTCATCGATTATAAACAAGTCAATCCCGTTTTGGGAAGTTGGGATGATATATTCCGGTTGGGGAATGACTTCCGTTTGATGTTCGATGCGGTGATTAATCATATCTCATCCCAAAGTGCATGGTTTCAGGGATTCTTAAGGGGGGAGCCTGATCTACAGGAATATTTCACCGTTGTAGAGAAAGATACTGATCTCTCGCATGTCTTTAGGCCGCGCGCCACCCCGTTGCTAACCCCTTTTGAGACAACTGAAGGCGAAAAACTGGTGTGGACAACCTTCGGGACAGATCAGATTGACTTGAATTACTCTAACCCTGAGGTTCTGATTAATGTAATCGATATCTTGCTATTTTATGCAGCTCATGGGGCAGAATTTATCCGCTTGGACGCTGTAACCTATGTATGGAAAGAACTTGGCACAAATTGTATCAACTTACCGCGCACCCACCGCATTGTTCAATTGATGCGTACCATTTTAGATATTGCTGCTCCCGGAGTTGCCATCATCACCGAGACCAATGTTCCCCATAAGGATAATATTGCCTATTTTGGTGATGGTACCAACGAAGCCCAAATGGTTTACAACTTTGCGCTGCCCATGCTTACCCTACATGCTTTTCAAACAGGGGATGTGGGTACGCTCTTGAATTGGGCAGCGACCTTGGAATTACCATCCAAACAGGCGACCTTCTTCAATTTTCTAGCAGGCCACGATGGCATCGGCATCATGCCAGTGAAGGACATTCTCAGTCCGGAAGATTTGAATGAAGTTACTGCCCGTGTCATCAGCCTTGGGGGATTCGTGTCCTATAAGAGCAATGAAGACGGTAGCCGAAGTGCTTATGAACTGAATATTAATTATTTGGACGCTTTACGGGATCCCCAAGCGGCCCAAAATGATACCGTAATTGTGGCTAAACGTTTCCTGGCGTCGCAATCTATTATGCTGTCCCTGCGCGGGGTTCCTGGAATCTACTTCCACAGCCTGTTCGGGTCGCACAACTGGCCGGAGGGTGTCGAGCAGACTGGACACCATCGCACGATTAATCGCGAAAAACTCAAACGCTCCCAACTGGAAAAAGAATTGGCTGATCCCCAATCCTTGCGCTACCATGTCTTCAATGGGTTCAGAAAGTTATTGCGGGCACGTATCGGCAGTACCGCTTTCCATCCGTTTGGGGAACAACTGATCTTGTCGGTTCATAAGTCTGTTTTTGCCCTGCTCCGTACGTCACCCGCTGGAGATATGCAGGTTCTCTGTTTGCATAATGTCACTGACAAAAACTGCGAAATCATAATTGATCTTGGATCTCTCCCGATCACCAAAGCAGAACGGTTTATCGATATACTCAGTCAACAGCAATTCAGCGTAAATGATCAAAAACTAAAACTCACTATCGCACCTTATCAAGTTCTTTGGCTTCGAACTTGAACCCTGATCGTTTGCCCACCAATTCGTATTGAAATACACCGCATCACGAAAAGGTTACCCGCATATTGGCTGACGCTGGAAGCGCTGCGCGCAACAGCGTGCATCGGTTAATGGCAAGTAACGCGTTGAATACATCTGGATTGAGGCGGGATTTGATCAGTGAGCATCTGCTGGATAGGTATACTGATGGTTCAGCTTATTGGCGGGTTTAATATCAGGACTTTTTCAGGAAGATTAGATTGTTTGGGAAAAGGGCTCTCTTATTTAGGGCGGGGTGATATTGAGATATTTTCATCTCCATTGAGCAAGCCGGAAAGTGGCTGTGCAGAGAGGGGCAGCACGCGGCTGTTGGCAAAGTATTCGAAGTCAAAACCAGTTGGCTCTCCAGCTTGTTTACCGGGGAGGGGCATCAGGCGAGCGGTGAGGGGTTTATCGAGCCGCAAGGACAGGGAGCCTAAGTCCAGTAAAACGGCATAAAGCTGTTCTGAAGAGGTGTCACCAGGCAGCGGGATAGTATCCAGTCCAGTACCGCAGACTGCCGAATAGAGCAGCAGGTCCGTAACCGAGAGTGACCCTTGGGCGGCACGCTCCGCCAGGATGGAATCTTCTAAAACTGGCAGCATCAAACCGTTAAAACCGCAGCGTGTATAATGTGCCCGGTCCAGGCTGTCAGTGAGGAAAGTAGTTGCTGCAAGTGACCCCGAAAGCCCAAAAGCCGGCAGTCCGAGTTTTTCAAGTGCAGTTCCAATTGAAGTTTCAGGCTTTGGAAAGGGCGCAAGTGAGAAATCCAGTCCCTTAAAGTCTATCTGGTAGATTGAAACGAGTTTTATTGCAATTGCCTCAAGCTTTTCTGCGTGGGTTTCAATGGATTGGATGAGCTGCTGCCTGGCTGAGGCAAGCGAGTCGGCCTCCGTGAAGGCTTTCACTGCCAGGTCAGCCGATTCGAGTGCCAACGCGAAGGCAGGTTGATTACCCTGATGATAGGCGGCAGGAAAGAAAGGTGCCCAAGGGGCTACGTTTGCTAAAGCTGCAAAACGAAGGTTGGCGAAACCGTCTTTTTTGAGCTGTGAGGTCGCCTGGATCACATTAGCGCAGGCGCATACTGCCTTTTGTGATAATTTGCCATCTGGGGTTGTCATCATGCCGCTGAGGAAAAGGTTTGAGGATGTTTTAAGCATCTCAGGAATGTGCTCATAACTTTCTGGGTGATCAGTCTGAGCAGGGCCCATTGAGAGATAGTCGAAACCCTCGCCATGAATTTCAAATCCAAGTGCTTGCGCCACAGCAATGTATGCATCTGGCGAGAGATAGTGGGGGAAAGGTGGCGTCGCCAGGCGAACCGTCTGCACGCGATAGCCACCTTGTTCATATACGCTGCGTGCATGTCTGATGAAGGTGCCTGCCTTTTGAAGAACAAGCTTGTTTATTGGATAACGCGGGTTGCAGAAAAATGTGATCGAGCGAATTTCCATGATTTATTCCCTGGCTGAACGCTGCCGAACGACTTCAAATAGCAGTATGGCAGCTGAAACGGCTGCATTGAGCGATTCACTCTTCCCGGGCATGGGGATTTGAACTGATTGGTGTGCGATTTTCTGACCATGTCTGCTGACCCCCTGGGCTTCCCCCCCGATGAGAATTGCACAGGGTTTGCGAAGATCTGCTTGCCAATACGGCAGATCGCCATGCATCTCGGCGTTGAACACCGCAAGCTGGCTGAGTGCCTCAGGCGGGGATTCCCAATCCAAGGCATGGATGGGTAAGCGGAAATGGGCACCCATGCCAGCGCGCACAACTTTGGGTGCATAAGCATCAGTGGTGCCGCGTGTCAGGAGCACACCTTGAACACCAGCGGCTTCAGCGGTTCGCAATATTGTGCCAAGGTTACCCGGATCACGGATGCCATCAGCGATAAGTAGGAGGTCAGGGCTTTGGGGCAGCGGCCGCGGTTTGAGATCAAAGACCGCCAGAATGCCCTGCGTGGTCTCAGTGTTACTGAGCTCCTTCAAAAGCTGTGGTTCAACTTGAAAAGATTGAATTTCTGAAGGCAGGCTTTCCAGCACTGTCTTGCCGCGCTTCGAGAGTTCATCGGAAAAGAGGATGAACTGAAGGGGGCAGCTTTCCAGAATGCCTTCTTCGACCAAGCGCACGCCTTCAGCGAGGAAGGCGCTGTGCTTTCTGCGGTTGCGCGGCTTTGAAAGCAGCGCACGCACGAGCTGGATCTTGGGGTTTTGGGGTGAAACAATCAGGTCTTTTATGGTATTACTCCATGTGACGCCTAGAAATCTCTATTGGTTTGATTATTATAAGGCTGATTTTAATTCGATGGATGCGTTTTTGAAGCTCTGCGGTTTAATTGCAAGACAGTAATTTGCCTGTAATTTCACCGTGTGGTGAGATGTGCAGGATGCCATATTGGGGATTAGAGTCATTAAATTCGCAAGGGTAAGCTGCACCCGGATTAAAGAAGCGTTGACCGTTAACTTGCACATCGACCTGGTGATGAGTGTGTCCGAAAACGATCACTTGAGCAGCGGGGTGATTCTTTGCTAAATTACGTTGATAACGAGTGAGCGTGTAGCCCATAAGCAGATACTGCATTTTATCGTAGATATAATGTGGAATATTGCCATGTCCATGCGCAAGGGTGAGCTTTACACCGTTGAAGGACAGGTCAATGTGTGTTGGTAGTTTGAGCCCATAGAACCAATCGCGGTTGCCCTGCACAGCATATACAGGTGCTATCTCAGAAAGCTGATCGATAATGCGCTGGCTGGAGATATCCCCGGCATGCAGGATGCATTCTACGGATTGGGCATCCAGCGCTTGCAGCAGTTTCTCCGGTAGCCCAGCCACCCGATCAGGGACATGTGTATCTGCGACTACCCCTAAAATAATATCGTTAGCCATATACTGGTGAGAGCTCCTTTTGAAAGATCATACCTGATATACCCATAGTCAAACCGATCAGCATTGCTTTACGGTGACCGATACGATCTGCCATTCTTCCAAGCGGTAACCCAATGGCAAGGGCGGCAAGCGCAGGTGCTGCTTTGATCAGCCCAAGCACATCTGTATTGAAGCCGCTTGAGAGAATGTAGAGGTTAAAAAATAAATTCCAGAAGCTGAATGCTATACCGAATAAGGTGGTTGAGAGCAGGAATAATTTTGCTTGTCGGTTAAATGAAGGTCTCATGTTTTCCTTTAAACGTGCGGAAATGATTTTACCATGCTCTAGGTGAGGAGCTTAAAGTTTGTATATATAGAGATTGGAGCAATTTAAGCATACGATAATTATAAAAGGGGATATTTTTAATTTTTTAGTCGAGGATATTCTTCAAGTATTCTTTGCGTAAGACTCCATCTTTGAGCGACCAGAGGATATCAGCGGTGCGGTTGATGAAAGCCCGGTCGTGTGCAGCGACTATCACAGTGCCCGAAAAAATCTCCAAAGCGCGTTCAAACTGTTCACGCGAAGGAATATCAAGGTGATTGATCGGTTCATCAAGGATCAGGCAATTTGCTCCGCTGGCGACCAATCTGGCGAGCAGCAAGCGCGCTCTTTGTCCAAAGCTCAATTTACCGCTTGGCAAATATACTTCATCTTCCTCAAACAGGAAGTAATGCAAGAAGTGATGGGTTTCGCTCTGACTCATCGGACATAGCGTTTGGATGACCTCCACTGGGTTGGCATTGGGGTCAAGCGTCTCCTGTTGTTGAGGCATATACCCCAGGCGTACACTCGGGCCTATTGTCAGGCTTCCCGCGCTGGGCTTAAGATTTCCCATGATGATTTTTAGAAGCGTTGTTTTCCCGCTGCCATTGGGACCAACCAGAGCGATGCGGTCTGCGTGTTTTACAGCTAGATCCAGGTTTGTGAATAAGTATTTGCTTCCATAGGTATGGCTCAGGTTTTTTGTGCGTATGTCGATCTGGCTGCTATGCGGTGATTTACCGAAATTTAGCCTCAGACGCCATTTCTGCTCTGGCTTTTCAACGCGCTCTTCTGAATCGCGATACTGCTGTAAACGCTTTTCCTTTGAT
>JAUXFJ010000067.1 GCA_030620065.1 Anaerolineaceae bacterium | reverse complement strand
TATTCAATCTCCTTTGAAGGGACTGCTTTATAACGAGCAGCTTAATCTTGATGCCAACGTGCGTGGTCATGAGTTGATTCATCGCATTGGTTCTTCCGGGCGTTCTGATACGCCGTTATCGACACGTTTACTTCTTCAATACAGTGATGGTACGGATGACGAAAATTCCCTCGGTGATACGGAAATGTTCAGGGAGTCCAGTGAATCCAAATTATTGCTGAGGTTAATGCAGGACTATTTTGATCTGCACCCTCATGCTGGAGATGGTCTCAGCCTTGCTGTTTTCAGGAATAAAGATATTCAGCCCGTTATCGCAGCTGTTCATGCATATTTAACGCTCCTAGCAAAAGCCCCGACCGCGCAGAATCCAAACAAGCGATATGTCCTCAATGACCAAAGAAGCCACCCCTACGCAATTAGTGTAACTTTATTCACTGAATCAAACGATGAAACCGATGTGGCATCCTGGGTTCAACAGTGGAAAGAGCGTTGGGAGGCTGCCGAAACAGAGTCCAAGTATCAACTTTATCGTCTTTGTCGTTTTTCCATTGCTCACCGAATTGTTGAAAAAGATGGTTTCAGCTCATTCCAGAAACTCATCAACGAGCAGTTTGAGGCCGACATTGCTGTTTTCTACAATTTTATTGGGGCCGGTGAAGGGGTTAACAGCTTTGAAAAGGTAGATCCGTTTGATGTTACCAGTAGGGATTTGAAATTCCCAATTTTAGAGAAAGCATGTTGTACCATCAAGAATCCGGCAGAAAAGTACCGTCGAAAGAGAGTGGTCAGTAACAGACAGTTTGCCGTTGGAGCCTACCACTCGAACCTTCTTCATTCGTTACAGTCGGGATCGCATAAATCAGGAACAATTGTTGTGGGATCCGGCGATTTTACACCGTGGAGAGAGCTGATCGACTGTCTGCACCAAAAAGCGGAATGGATCATTTGCGTCGACCCCAATATGGACGAGCGACTGATTAAGCAACCGCTTTTGGAAAGTGGGAAAGAACGAGAAATTATCGGATTCGGCTCGGGGGTCGGTACCCATGGTGGAGATAATTACACGATATCAACAGAGCAGTTTTCATTTACTGACATACACTATCGCTTGAAGGCCGCTGTGAAATCGCTCTACGCAAGCAATGCTGGATGGAGTTCTGAAGAGTGCGAGGCAGTTGCCAAAGGTATCCTGAACGTTGCTCCAGAGCTTTCCGGCCTTTCTTTAGTACGAGCTACAGGTGTGGGAGATGAGTATATCAGGGATTTTATGGCCTATGCCCTTTCCAGAAAAATGCTTCAATCCGATGGTGTTTCTCTATGTGAATCTGTTGTTTCTCTCGATGCATACAGGCATTGGTTTGATCTCTCAGACAATATGAGCCGACCTGACCTTATGTGGGTGCAGGCTGAAATCGATGCAAACAATCGACTACATATTAAGATGCATCTTGTTGAGTGCAAGATGGGGAACCAATCAACGGAACATCTGAACAAGGCCAAAACCCAAATAGATAATGGCCTTAAGGTGCTTACGTCATCTTTCGCTCCGCTTTTAAACGGCGAAACTGAACCAGGATTGGAAGACGAACGACCGGATCGGCGTTACTGGTGGATGCAGCTGCATCGATTGGTGGCAAGTAAAGCAGAGGTCAGCAAAGGTGAATATCCTAAAGTTCTTGAAGCATTGGAGCGATTGGCTGAAGGGGATTTCGAAATATCCTGGGAGGCATCTGTTTTCGCTTTCTGGATTAATCAGGACGCTGAGGTCAAGCGTGTAGGATATTGGACCCCTGTGAGTTATCCATCAGTTACTGCAAATGCGTACTCAATCGGCGGAGGATTTGTGTATCGATTAGCTACAGATCCATCGTGTCATATTAATTGGGGCGAGTTTGATAGCCAGGGAGACGAGATTGTCGCTGAAGATGAAGCATTCATCCCGTCTGAAGTTGATGATTATACTCCATGGGAAGAAGATGAGGATGTTGAAGACAACAATGAGGTTTTTGTAGAACCACCAGCTGAAAACCTCACATCTTCTTCCGATGGACAAGTTTTAAGCGAAGGAGATTTTGAAGAAGCACCGCCTACTTTGCCATCTACAGAAATAACTCCACGAGTTAAGGAGGAGGCATCCAATGACGTTGAGTTGGAAGCAGTTTCTCAGGAAGTAAATACCGATGTTGGAGGATCGGACAAGCTTGGCCGTATTCTTTTGGGGGAAACCACCATGGGTGGCCAGCCAGTTTATTGGGAATTTGGCCACCCTGACTTGGCAAATCGACATATGCTGATTTTTGGGTCTTCCGGACAAGGCAAGACCTATGCGATTCAAAGTATGCTGTGCGAAATGACCAAGTTTAGGCAAAATAGTTTGATTGTTGATTATACGAATGGATTCCTTCCAGACCAACTTGAGGAAATTACTAATAAATTACTGGCTCCTCAACAGCATGTTGTTGATCAACAACCATTACCGATTAATCCTTTTCTGCCTCAGGTTGCCGATAATGGCGGAATTGTGATTACCGAGACCTCGAACCGGATTGCCAAAAGAATCGCAGGATTATTTAACTCGGTATACAATGTTGGCGATCAGCAATATAGCGTATTACATCGAGCAATTATGGACGGCGTTGAATCCTATAAAGAAAATATGAATCTGGACCAAATGCTGTCTGTCATTGAAGATATGGCTGAAGATAAGAAATATAAATCTTCCGCCCAAACATTGCACAACAAGCTTCGACCCTTTGTTTTGGATCGGCCTTTTTCACATGGTGAGGGCTGTTTCGATTGGGATAACCTCTTTCTCAAAGAAGATCCATTATGTAATGTTTTTCAGCTTGCTGGAATGGATAGCCATTCAGGAAGGTTGATTACGGAATTTATCCTTTGGGATCTCTATGGGCATCTACAATCAAAAGGGAAAAAAACCGATCCCAAGGTGATTGTGTTGGATGAAGTGCAAAATTTGGATCACAAAGAAGGTAGCCCTCTTTCCAAATATCTGCGTGAAGGCCGAAAATTTGGTCTATCCCTGATTCTAGCTACGCAAACAATGAGCAATATGAAAAAAGATGAGCGAGACAGAATGTTTAATGCAGACCATAAGCTCTTCTTTAAACCTGCCGATACGGAACTTAAATCTTTTGCCGAAATTGCAGCGTTGGCAACAAGGCAAAAGCCTGATGATTGGATAAGGAAGCTGTCTTCACTGAAAAAAGGGGAATGTTTCTCAATTGGCCCAGCTTTGGATGTCAATGGAGAAAAGCTGGTTACTAGGGCATTGAAAATTCGCATAACGGCGTTGGAAGATCGGAATTTTTAATGGGTAGTGCCAAAAAGGAATCAAAACGTCTCCCACGAAATTTCCACAAATCGTTTAAACCTGAACGACAATACATTGCTGCCATGCTGAGGTTTGCCGCATCAGGCTGTGGTGGTAATTTTCAGGAAATAGCCGCTGTGACTGGTATCCCAATGGGGGCATCGAGTGGAAAAGTTCCCGCGATCCTCGATTATTGTCGTGGAATGGGATTGATTAAGTTAACAAGTAGTTCGGAGCAATCTTCAAAAAAATCACCCGTACTTACAACCTTTGGCAGGGTTGTTCTTTTGGAAGACCCTTTCTTAAAGTGTGAAGTGACACAATGGCTTGCTCATATGAATATGTGTTCGCCAGCTACTGGGGCTGATGTTTGGTGCCGGACATTTTTTGAGGGATCGCAATCTCTTGGATCTGAATTTAAGCGTGAGCAACTGGAACAATACTTATGCATGGTTTATGGGCTGACCAAAACGAATCTCATTGGTCCCATGGTAGGAATGTATGATGATGAAGCTTCGTTTAAGACCTGTGGAGTTCTCAGTGAAAATGCAGGGGTTATAACAAAGAGTGCAGCCCCTGTCCTGGACGAGTTGGGGCTTGGCTATGGGGCTTGGATCCTCCAGCTCATCGAAGATTATTTCCCAAAGCAACTTCAGATTCCAATTACAGATCTTGACCGCAGGGGGGGATGGCGAACCATTCCAGGGTGGTCTATTTCTACTTCACATAGCGTTCTGGATATGTTGACTCGAAAAGGAATTATCTCTGTTGATAGGCATATGGATCCTTGGTTGGTTCAGCCACAAATGAGTGCGAATCAAGCTTGGCAAGAGATCTATATGGATATGATTTAATAGCTGGGGGGTAGGTAATGGCTGAACGGTTATGTGATTTTGTAAGTTTCAGGGGTGATAAGCTTTTTAATGGAGCTGTGAATATTGAGTGGTTTGGCAATGACCCGGATAAAGCCCAGTTTGCCAGTGAATCATTCGTGTTCCATGGGCCAGAATACCACAGCGTGAGCCAGAAGGATATTGGTGACGGTCATGGGCACAAGCTGATTGATACAGCAAATTTTACTCAGTCTATTGTTCGAAGGTGCTATGGCCTAGAAGACCAGCCATTTACTTTTGCGATCGCAGGGTATGGAACTGGTAAATCCCATTTGGGACTTACTTTAGCTAACCTGATTAACTCTCCTGATAGCGAGAGTTCCTCAGCCATTCTGAATGCTCTGACGGCTGCTGATTCTTCTATTGCCGATGACATTCGATTGACCCTTCGCGAGTCATCACAGCCATGCCTGGTGCTTACTCTGAACGGGATGCGTGGCTTTGATCTTTCAGCAGAAATGACGAATCAGATTACCACCATTCTCAAAAGAGATGGGCACGATACTAAACATTTTGATGATCTGCGACCCAGGTTTGGCCAAGCGACTTCCCTTATCGAAGTTTCCAATGAGATCATCAAAGAGCAACTTGTTACTCATGCAGAGGTAGAATCTCTTCAGATTCTTCTCGATGGGTTGAGCAAGCAGGACGAACTCATATACGCAAAAGTATATGAGTTTTTTGCTAATCGTGGGATGCCAATTAGTGTGTTGTCGGGCGAGTCTGTCCGAGACGTAATTGATATTGTCGTAAAAGAGTATTGTGGGCAGGATAAACCGTATAAATCATTACTCATCCTTTTTGATGAGTTTGGAAAATATACTGAGTTCGCAACGGTCAGAAGCCAGATCGCTGGAAGCGGGGCTCTTCAGGATATGTTCGAGGCTGTTCAAGCCAACTCCAGTGCTGTCTGTTTTGTCGGGTTTATTCAGTTTGAGCTAAACGCATATGTTCAACGGATCGCTCCTGAATATAAGAACGAGATTTTACGGTATATTACTCGATATCAATCAGCTAACCGTCTCTATCTATCGATTAACCTGGAAACGTTAATCGCTAATTTGATCGAAAAAAAACAACCGGAGTTCCTGAAACAAAAATTCGATCATGGTGAATCGGTTGAAGAATCGCAGAAGATCATATCAAAAATTACGCGATGGTTCCCTCATTCTAAAAATTATCGTGCGTGGTCTGAAAAGGGAACATTTCATTCGGTAATCAGGAAGGGGTGTTGGCCACTTTCTCCATATTCAACATGGCTGTTGTTTTACCTTGCATCAGCAGGAAAGCATCTTCAGGAACGCTCCGCTCTAGCTTTGTTGGGGGATGTGTTCAAGCGTTTTGAAATGCACGAATTTGATTTTTCCAGCGACGAATGGGTAATTGCCCCGGTTAACTTGTGTTCGGATGTGTTAATACAGGAGCTATTAAGCTCCGAAGAAACTGGACAGCAAGGTTCGATTGCTCACTCTTATGCTTCGGTAATGGCTAAGCACGGAAATCGTTTCTCCAGTTCACAACGGGAAATCCTTCAAGCAATACTATTAGCATCAAAGCTAGGTCTGGTAGTGGAGAACAGATCAGATGCCTTAGAAGCTTTGGCTGCCTTGTCGAATAACTCCATGAAAGCTGTTCAGGAGAACGTATCCCAGCTTCAGGGAGAATATAATGTTATCGAATGGGATGACGCCTTCAATGCCTTTGATATCCTCGGGGATGCTGTGCCTAGAACTCAGTTCTTGTCATTCATCAGACAGAGGGTTGCAAGTACCTATGATGAGGCCGGTAAGTCGAACTTGTTTGCCAGCAGGGCTACAGGGTGGTGTGACTTGTTGGCCGATCTTGATTGTGATTTTGCCGAAGAGAATAGAATTTCCACTCGCGAATGGAATTTTAAAGCTGTCACCGCCAATCATGACTACCTGGTTCAACAGGTGAAAATAGCAAGCGACCGGTGGTCTTCTGCTTTTGATGTAGAAGAAAGCAGAGGGACAATAATTTACTGCTATGTGGAGCCAAGTCGTTCGAAAGAAGATGTCGAAGCCAATGTTAAAAAAATTCTACGAAGTGCCTCGCGTGAAGCGGGAATTAAGGCTTTACCGATTTTGGTTGTCTTGCTGCATGATACTGAAGGGCGTTTGGGGCAATCGCTGGCTGAATATTCTGTGCTTGAGGATATAGATGAGGTTGATAAAGCTAAGTTTGGTAATTTAATTGGGGCTCATAAGGAAAAGCTTCTCAAGTCAATACGTGAAGACGTTGACCTTTTAATGAAAGATCGGCAGTTTATCATGTCGGTGGAGAATGAAGAGGGAATACGCAGGTTAAGCCGTGTTGGGTCTTATTTGTTTGGTTGTATTTACAGTAAGCCAATATCATTCCCTTTTGATGGTTTTAGTACCGCGCGGGGTAACGCTGCGAATACGTGTTATGAGCTAACCCATGAGCTTATGCATGGAAAACTTGATTACAACGGTGTGATGGCAAAACCTGTGAAGGTAAAGAATCGCGCGGTTTCTGTGTTAAAAGATAACTGGGGAATATTCAATAAAAACGGTTCTGTTTCGCGCAGACCTGCTCATCCTGTAATCCGATCACTTACAGAAAAATTTGATGATGCGCTTACCAAGAACCAGAAGCTACCTATCGCAGAAGCTATAAAAGAGATCTGTCGGCCACCCTATGGGGCGAACATCGCATCTGCAGGTTTGTTCTTGGGGGTATATATCGCTCCTCGATATGATGGAGTGGTTATCATGAGTGATGGTTGCCAAATCAGCATAAGTGAATGGATGCAGGGTAATATTTTTCGTGGGAAATTTCTTAACTTAGCGTCTTTGCAATTCGCCGATCTGATGTTTGTAGGTGAATCTTCTTCTGAGTGGGATACGTTTTTGGATGAATGGGAACAGGCCGATGATTATTTGTCCAAAGTTACTTACCTGGAGCGATCACAGAAACTAAAAAAAAGAATCCCAATTTCCCCTTCTCATGTCTATAGAGAAGAGCACCTTAAAGAGCAGGCAAAAGAGGCTTGTATTGCTCTCAGTAAACAGGAAAAAAAATTAGATGAAGCTTGGGAGAAAATAGAATGGGCCATATCAAAGAGGAATAGCGGTCTAGCATCATGGGCTGCTGCCGCTCTAAAAGATATGTTGGAGAAAATGGAAGCTGAGGTGCCAGCTTGGACCGATGCCCAAATGGCGGATATTCAAAAAGATTATGCAGAAGCTCGACAGTACTCAGTTCTGTTTTTTTCTGATTGGTTGCCTACTCAAACACCACGATCTGATTCTCCGGAGGATGTGGGAGATTTTAAGCACAAAATGCTAAGGAAAGTCGGGGCTAACCTAAAAAAGATCGGGCTTGATGAAGAATTTGAAAAGTTAGAG
The DNA here is from genome assembly GCA_030620065.1 of Anaerolineaceae bacterium. Taxonomy (GTDB): domain Bacteria; phylum Chloroflexota; class Anaerolineae; order Anaerolineales; family Anaerolineaceae; genus JAUXFJ01. The sequence continues at coordinate 106 of JAUXFJ010000067.1, read as the reverse complement.
CAGTATTCGGCAACGGCGATTAAAAACGCCGAACTGCTAACTAGCGCAAAGCAGATCGTTAGGGATGCCGAAGCTTGGTTGCGAGATCACTCTGACGCTTTAAAAT
>JAUXFJ010000173.1 GCA_030620065.1 Anaerolineaceae bacterium | reverse complement strand
TCAGATGGTAATCCTCCAGCCTGCACTGCGCCCGTAAAATTGACAGCCGCAATTAACCCACAGATTAATATAATCACTAGGCTAAGAGGTATCCGGCGCATTTTACGTGATTTTCGAGGCATACTTTCTCTTACAACAAACTCACATACTTATGGATAAGCCGGAGAAGTCTGAGTTGGCTGCGGTGTTGGGGATGTTGTTGATGGCTCAGGCGTCCCTGGTGTCCCGCCCGGCGTAGCCGTCGAGCTGGGGGTTACACTTCCTTTCGCTTCTTGCGTCCCTGCCGCGTTTAACTGGTATTCCAAAGTGCGCACTAATTCTGACAAAGGCTCTGGAGTCATGATTGAATCCAGTGCAGACTGCATCACTTCAAGTACTACCTGACGGTCAGGCAAAAACACCTTAGCCTGACTGCTGCCCGGAAGTTCCCAAATACTGACCGCATCCCAACCAATTTGGAAGTACCTTACACGTTCCGGGTCTGCCAGCTTCAGCGCCAAAGGGATATAACTAACGAGTTCCTCCAGCGAAAGATTGGTTTCGATCCAATCCTTATAGGAAGCGTAAAGCTGCGGCAGCTTGATAAGATTGCCGTCGTAAACCAAATTTATAAAGATCAGACGCAGCAACTGCTGCTGCCGGCGCATGCGGTCCATCTCATCCATACCAGCTTGATAAGAAGCATAACACAGCGCCAGTGAGCCGTCCATCACCTGCGGTCCCGATGGGATGCCGCTGCATGCTTTTGGCATCGGATACAGAACACTCACTTCCAATCCGCCAACGTCATCTACAAGCCATTGAAAATCACCCGGATGAGCCAGGACAAAGCGGCTCGGACTGACTCCCAAATTATAAGCAAGTGTTTCTTTGACCAATTCCAAACCGCCGAGTGCATAAGCAGCGTTGATGCGCTGCATGGTATATCCAGGAATGTAAACATACAGATTGCTCGGTATTGACACCAGACTGGCTTTGGCAAACCTGGGGTTAATCAACAGCAGATGGATCGCGTCTGTTCTACCAGTAAAGGGTGGCTCCGTATCTGAACCTAGCAAGACCCATATGAGCACTTCCTCAGAGACATCCAATCCGCTCAGCGCAGGTGGGATAGCTGTAGCCGGGTCAATGCTTGGCGCCGCATAAGTGCCCCATACAGGCAGGCTGTCAGACAGTGCATCCTTTAGTATAAGCGTCGCTGTTGTGGTGAACACATCCTTATTCGCTTCAGAAGGACTAAGCGGGGTCAGCCTTGATTCATGCGTCTGACTCTGTACAATGATAGGTTCTTGCACAGCCTGAATGCCAGCTCCACAACCTGATAAAACAAGGCTGATTCCAATCAGCCCCAGGAGGATTTCACTGCCAAGTATCAGCACATGCCGTCGGACGGATTTTTGTAAAGACCCATCTTTCATATTCAACTCGTTAAAAAATTATAGCATGAGTCATATTCAAAACAAGCTAATAAATAAGTATAAACGTGAACCGAATTGCCCTGGAAAAATACAGCCCACACCTTATTCTCACAGACAGAGGTATCAAATGAATAAAATGCCGCCCTAATTCGATATAAAAATATCTCCAAAAAATCGATTCTTCACTAAATGACCCTCTGATATAATAAAAATATATCTAGTTAGTTAATAATAAAGGAGTTCTCAATCATGAAGAAATACACTTCCATCTTTTTACCTGTGCTAGGGGGAATACTCCTGATCACACTCGGGACCCTTTTGCTGCTTTCCAATTTCAACATCATCACCATGGATTGGTCGCTCATCATCGGACCACTCTTCGCCATAGGTGGTTTGGCCTTTTTGGCTGTCTATTTGCTCGACCGCAATAATTGGTGGGCGCTGATCCCCGGGTTAGTGCTTATCGCGCTTGGCACACTCATCTTCCTGGCACAAGTCTCCCAAAACGCTGCCGACCAATGGGGTGGCGCCATCTTCCTGGGGGCTATCGGCTTAAGCTTCTGGTTAATCTATCTGACAAAAACAAGTAATTGGTGGGCAATTATCCCCGCTGGTGTCTTATCATCGCTAGCCGCAGTTACTCTTGTCCCTGATAACTGGCTGGCAAGCGGGGGTATCTTCTTCACCGGGCTTGCTCTGACCTTCGCACTCGTCTACATTCTTCCCAAGCCTGAGGGGCGTATGAAGTGGGCACTCTACCCAGCCGCCGGGTTGCTCCTACTGGGTATCTTGGCAACGCTTGGCGCCACTAACTGGTTGTATTTCATCTGGCCTGCTGCTCTGCTGATCGGTGGAGGTTTTTTGATCTACCGCGCCGTTCGCAAACATTGAGCAAATTCCCATTCTAAATCCTGTTAATAAATCAGGAAGAAAACCCCCAGGCAGAGCAATATGCTGGTTATGCAGGAAGCTGCCCAGAGAAAATAGGCCGGCAGTTGATGTGCCTCGTCGCGGCGGTATATGAACAATCCCGTAAGTACATCCCCCAGCCAGATCAATGCGCTAAGAATTGGCAGCAACAGCAACCTCTCCGCAGGCGCTGTCTCCTGTCCGATCCACACAATACTCTCACGCCCAGGAATCACCAAACTGACGAAGCCTAAAAGAGCCAGCATCAAACAAAACCCGATCAACAGCAGGCTGCGCGCCTTGATATCGGCCCATACTCTCACAAGCAGAAACGCGGGATATACTGATTGAGCCGTGATCGGCTCCAAACTGCCCATTTCATTGATGCGCTGGTAAGTGCTCATGAATAAACGTCCGTCTTTAGGAGAGATAGCAAAAACGCGTTCACTCGTGGCGACAAGCAGCATCACATCAACGTTTGAGGCAATGAATTCAACAAGCCCTAAACCTTCCGCATTGCGCTTACCAAAGATAAAACCAGGCAAATGAAGCCAGGGTAGAGACAGGTGAAAACCCAACTCACTTACCGGACGTACCCACTCGATTGAGCTTATCGGAATATCCTCGCGCCGCAGTCCCCAACGGATTGTCAAACCATCACGACGCAAGCTGTAATTTGTCGTATAAAGAACGTAGACGCGGTATATCAATAAAAGCAGTGGGATGAAAAGCCCAAGTGCAGCCAGTATCTGTAAAATAAACGCGGTGCCTACCCTGGCTTGTGTTGCACGCAGGAAGAAGAATCCTGTCCCGCCCGCTAAAAGCAAGCAGAGCACTAGTAAAATGATTAACCCCTTTCGTTTTGAAAGTTGAAAATCCGTTTCCATTTCCTGCTCTTGGAATTCCATCCTCAAATTGCCGCGGCAGAAGAAGCAATCGCCTCAGCCAATGCTTGACAAACAAAAACAACCTGTTCTTCGCTCATACTGCTGGAGAACGGGATTGCCAGGCTGCGCTTTCCTAAATCCTCGGTGACTGGATAATCACCCTGCTGATATCCAAACATCTCACGCATATATGGCTGCAGGTGGATCGGGGAAAAATAAGGCCTCACCGGTACACCCTTGCTCTCGAGTAGTTTGGCGAATACATCACGATTGATCTTTTCCGAAACTCGGATGACATAAACAAACCAGCTCACGCGTGTTGTGCTCTCAACCAAAGGAGGTACTTCAATTTCATCAATACCTGCCAGGTGAGCTGCATACCAATCTGCAACCTGCTGGCGTGCCTGGAGCAGGTTTTCTAAACGCGCCATCTGGGAAAGTCCCAAAGCAGCGCTCATTTCATCCATGCGGTAGTTATAACCAAGATAAGTATGCTCAAGCCAGGTATCACCCGGAGCACGTCCCTGATTGCGCAGCGCCTGCATCAGCTCTGCAGCCTGGTCATCATCCGTAACGATCATCCCACCCTCACCGGCTGTGATCTGCTTGTTGGGGTAAAATGCAAAAACAGCCATATCACCCAATGTGCCAGCCTGACGCCCTTTATACTGAGCTGCCAGTGCCTCACAGGAATCTTCAATAACTTTCAACCCATAACGTTGAGCGGTCGCTAAAATCAAGTCATAATCTGCGGGCTGGCCAAAGACATCTACTGGCAGGAGTGCTTTAAGCTTCCCTTTCGCCTCCCAACCATGCTTCGGCAAATGCCGTGGCAACCATTTTCGAGCTGCTTTCCCACCGTGAAAAAGATCCGCCGCCGCCTGCCCAAGCTTCTGCGAGTCAATATTGCCTGTTGCAATGTCCACATCCACGAAAACCGGGATCGCCTTTTCAAAGAGCAGCACATTCGTCGATGATACAAAAGAAAAAGGTGTCGTCAGCACCAGATCCCCCGCCTC
>JAUXFJ010000120.1 GCA_030620065.1 Anaerolineaceae bacterium | reverse complement strand
ATTGAATATCGACCAAGCGTAACGATAACCGCAGGGTTAATAGCCGCAATTTGCTGTTCCAGGAAGCCCCGGCATGCATCAAGCTCTTCTTCCTGTGGTTCGCGGTTACTTGGCGGTCGGCATTTTACCACATTTGTAATAAAAACCTGCTCCCGTTTCATACCAGCCTCTTCCAATAGCTGATCCAGGAACTTTCCTGCAGCACCCACAAATGGAAGCCCTTGCTCATTTTCATAAAAGCCAGGCGCTTCACCGATGAACATGATCTGGCTGTCAGCAGGCCCCTCACCGGGTACAACGTTACGTCTTGAAAAATGAAGTTTGCACTCAGTACACTCTGCAATCTGCAGTCTAATCTTTTTTATCTTTTCTGCTGATCCCAACACACACCTCCATGTTTTCTGCGGGGAATATTCTACACCAATTATAAACGCAAGAAAATAAAAGCTCGTCAACTACCTCAAGTTAGCTTAATAATCTATGCCTCTGCAAAGCTTACCAACTTAGCGCAATTTAATTCTTCAATCATAAAGAGAAGTGACTTATTTATAAACGATTTCTTGCGCCACATTATGCAGGAGCTGGGTTTGTAGTATGTAAATAAATCGGCGCCAGGCTGGCAATATCATCTGCCTGTCCAGCTTCCAGCTTATGCCAGGCTAACTCTGCTAACACAGCCGGTCTGCGCAGGCAATTCGCCGGAGATGCAATTTGGACACTTTTCCATTTGCGTCCAAGAATTTGCTTCTCGTAAGGAGTTAACTCCCCACAAATATATATCGGTGAATCGATCTGCTGCGCTAGTTCCGTAACCTCAATAACCTTTGCTTCTTCTTGTTTGCACCAGGTATTATCTTGATAAAGATAACGCGAATACGCCAAACGCCCTCTACCAGCGTGCAAAACAGCCATTAAAGGGATATCTAGTGGCGCCTGCCCGGCTGCCAATATATCCAACGATGGAATCCCGGCGACAGGCAGCTTAAGCGCTAGAGACAGACCTTTTAATACTGCAAAGCCAATCCGCAAACTGGTGAAAGAACCGGGCCCCAATGCGGCTCCCAGTGCAGTCAAATCCTTATGTGCTACGGCAGATCGTTTAAGCAGCAGTTCGATAGCAGGTACAAGCTCAACAGTATGGTAATTATGGCTTTTCCATATCTCCTCGCTGACGACCTGCGTACCGTCAAACAATGCCATACCAATACGTTCAGTGGATGTATCAAAAACTAAAAGCATCAGGTAGCTCCAAATAATTGCTGCCTTAAAGTCTGCAGCATCTTCTCATAATACTCACCAAAAGGTGTGATCCATAGATTTCGCTGCTCAATACCCGTCCAGCGCATTTGAACCCATAAACGAGTATCCGGTAGGATCTCTTTGATACGTTCTGGCCATTCTATAACCATAGCTCCCTGAGTCAACATACGGTCAAAGTCAAGTATTTCAGCATCCTGCGCATCAGCCAAGCGGTACGCATCCAGATGGTAAAGACGCTGCTCATTAGGGTGCCGATATTCATTGACAATCATATATGTTGGGCTTGAAACCGGGTCCAGAGAACCCCAACCCTGCGCAACGCCCTGAACCAAAGTAGTCTTTCCAGCGCCTAGATTACCCTCCAGGCAAATCACATCACCCACTTGAAGCAGTCCTCCTAAACGAATCCCCACGCGGCGGGTCTGTTCAGGGCTGTGGCTAAAAAACTCAAGTGTACGGCTATCTAAAATTGGCATAATCAGTTTTTTCTAATCACACATTTAAGGGAACATCTTCAAAAGGGATCTTTCCCAACATTGCCATGGCATAGCGTGCAATCACCCGAGAGGCTTCCGGTTTTGCTAAGCTCTTGGAAATTTCAACAACCTCAGAACGTTCTTTGGGATCGTTCAACCAACGCCTAAGCGTCGTCACAACATTCTTTGGCGCTGGTGCCCATACACCCGCACCGCGATTGACCACGTAATCAACATTACCTTCCTCTTGCCCCGGCATGCGGCTGTAAAGGATAATTGGTAAACCAGCAATAAAAGCTTCACTGATCGTGCCTGGCCCTGCCTTAGTCACAATCACATCTGCAGCCTGCATAAATTCCGGCATATTCGTAACGAACCCGTAAACAAAGGTCGGATGTCTATATTGCAACGCCTCCAGACGCTCCTTTAGAGCTTGATTGCGCCCGGCGATCACAACCAATGCGGTTGGCAGATCCGCATCACTGATTGCGCGCACTGTTTCTTCCAGAGGACCCATCCCTTCGCCGCCGCTGACCAATAATACAATAGGCATATCCAATGGCCAGCCAAGTTTCTCGCGCAATTTCGCGCGGTCCATAACCGGATGACAGAAGCGATCCGCTACTGGTAACCCCACCACATGGATCTTCGCGGGATCCAAACCAAAAGATATACCTCGCTGGAGGGCTTCATCAGTTGGCACAAAAACAATATCTGATTTCTTGTTATACCAGAAAGCATGGGTGGAAACCATATCGGTCACTACGGTCATATAGGGAGGTCTATTTGCAGGTAGTCCCCGCAATAGCGGAATATTGACCACTGAATGGACAGAAATGAATAGATCACAGGGGTGTTCCTTTACCAAACGGGTGACCCCTCTGCGTACATAAGGCCACAATAACTTCTGCACGAATTTTGACCGATGTTTCCCATCGCTTAACTTATAGCCAAACTCCCAAATATCCGGAATCTGAGCCATCGGCGCATATGTGGCAGCTGCCTGATCGAAAGGGAACGGCGCATACTCAAGATAAAAATCCACCATCTCAGATGTATATTGACCTGGAAATTCAAGATCGAGGGCTTCAATGATCGCTTCCGCTGCACTGCGGTGCCCGCCGCCGGTATCAGAGAACAAAAAGATGATATTCGGCTTTTTATCAGCTTTTGGCTGGGTCATCAACACCTCTGGAAATAATAGTTTTCAACCGTCTTGCCAATTCTCGACGAGAAAGGAGGATTCGGCGCTGGCATTTAACACAGACGAGACCAATATCTGCTCCCAAACGTACAATCTCCCACTCATAACTTCCACAGGGGTGGGCTTTACGCAGTCGTACTATATCTCCAAGATCAAGATCCGCTAACACAGTTAGCATTATACCACCCCATGATATAATGGATTGACAGCATAAAATTAAGCCTTTCTGCACTGAATAAGCACTATAATACGAAATTCTTATTTCTTTATAGTTTGACAAACTGAGTAGTTAGAAGATCCCGATGACCATATTAATTCAACTTGAAAGCAGCTTATGTTAAACTTGGATGCACCCACAACCATCTCCCGCATCATCACTCTCATTATTGCCTTCACACTGCACGAATTTGCGCATGCGTTCACCGCTAATGCCCTTGGCGATGATACGCCGCGCATGGCTGGTCGCCTAACTTTGAATCCGTTTGCACATCTCGACCTTATGGGAACACTGATGCTGCTTATGGCTGGATTCGGTTGGGCAAAACCCGTACCGGTGAATCCCTATACCTTGCGCCGCAAGAGCAAAGCAGGTCTAATGCTGGTATCGCTGGCAGGGCCGTTGACAAATCTGCTATTGGCAGTTATCGCTGCAATCCCACTGCGTTTTAATCTAGTGCCATTAGACTTCATATCAGGGCGTTTCCTGCCCACATTCAGCCAGTTCCTTTTGGAATTCATCTTCATAAATCTTGCATTGTTTTTATTCAATCTCATTCCCCTTGCTCCCTTGGATGGAGAACAAGTTTTATTATTCTTCATGCCACCTGCTTTTAAACGGGCTTATGAAAATATCCGCCCCTACGGCCCCATCATTCTATTGGTGATCGTGTTCGTTGGCCCTATGCTCCACTTCGACATCTTGGGAATAATCATTCGAGAACCGTTGTTGCTATTAACAAAATTCCTGATAGGAATACGCTGATAACTATACGATTAATGTTTTTAGCTTGAACCAAAATTATGCCTTTTTACTGTTATCTCCTTAAATGTGCAAATGGTGCTTATTACACCGGATGGAGCACCGACCCATTACGGCGCTTGGAGCAGCACAATACAGGCAAAGGTGCGCGCTATACACGCCTCAACCATCCCGTTGAGCTGGTTTATGTCGAAGAGCAGCCTGATAAGATCAGCGCACTCAAACGTGAACTTGAGATAAAAAAATGGAGTCATAGTCGCAAAAAAACACTCGTTGAAAATACAACCCTCCACCTAGAATTCCAAAACCCGGATACTCTGGATTGCGCATGAGCCAAAAGTTATCATCCAGCTATGAATACATAGCTCTTGCTCCGGGCAGGGTTAACCTGCTCGGCGAACATGTCGATTACAACGAAGGCATTGTATTGCCTGTGGCAATTGACCGCAAGGTAAAGCTGTCTTTCCAACCACTTGATGAACCAGTTATTCACCTCCGGGCTTTGGATTTTGACCAAACAGTATCTATTTCCATTGAACATCTAGATGCTCAATGCGATACCGGAGGTCATCCACTGCCAGCCTTTGCACGCTATCCTGCGGGTGTTGCCTGGGCGCTTCAGCAAGCAGGCTTGGAAGTCAGAGGAATGCAGGCTGAATATACCTCTAATGTACCCATTGCCGCTGGATTAAGCTCATCCGCTGCCGTTGAAGTTGCTTTCGCCATCAGCTGGCAGGCTCTGGGGGATTGGACAATCCCCCGCATGCAGCTTGCAAAGCTCTGTCAATTTGCTGAAAACGAATATATTGGTGTCCAATCTGGTTTGATGGATCAGTTTGCCAGTCTTTTTGGGGTTAAGAACCATGTGCTTTGTTTTGATACGCGCAGCTTAGCATGGGAGCCTATTGCGCTGCCCGCAGATACCGTCATCATCATTGCAGACTCTCAAGTCCGTCGAACCCTGGCAGGCTCTGCTTATAATGAACGCCGCAGTGCCTGCCAGCAGGCGCTGGACATCCTTAAATCACATCTACTCAAAATCAATGCCTTGAGAGATGTCCTCCCGGACGATTTTAGCCAATATGCTCATTACCTTCCGCCCGTTGTGCGTAAACGTGCACAGCATGTCGTAGAAGAATGTACCCGTGTTGAACTCGCTGCTAACTACTTAAAACAGGGCAATATACTAGCATTTGGCCAATTAATGTTCGATTGCCATAAGAGTCTGCGTGATCTTTATGAAGTAAGCTGTCCTGAATTGGATGCACTCGTTGAAATCGCCAGCCAGCAGCCGGGTTGCTTGGGCGCCAGGTTGACCGGGGCAGGGTTCGGTGGCTGCACGGTTAACCTTGTCAAAGAAGAATATGCAAATGATTTCACGACCAGGCTCTCTGCAGAATACACAGCCAAAACCGGTAAAGATGCCCAGGTCTATCTCTGTTATGCAGCAGCAGGCGCATCCGTTGAAGGTTTTGAGCGGTTATAGGTCAGTCAAAAAAGAACGCCCATTTTCTTCCCCCATAAAAAACTCGGGTATATAAACAAAGCCGTTATTCAGATGCCGTTCTTATGTGAATAGAGGTTTTATCATCTTAT